>NZ_JBGVSA010000007.1:0-175034 GCF_041807905.1 Uliginosibacterium sp. sgz301328 | reverse complement strand
CCGTCTCGCCAATCTGTATGGATTGATCCTGGCGGGCGCCAAGACGACCGCTGTCGTCATGCTGCTGGTCGCGGCGGCATCGGTATCGGCGTGGTTGGTTACGGCCGTCAATATTCCGCAGCAACTCGGCGAGCTTCTGCAGCCATTCGTCCACAACAAGACATTGCTGATCGCGATCCTGATGGTGCTTGGGTTGTTGATGGGCTGCGTGCTCGATCTGACGCCCAACATTCTCATCATGACGCCCGTGCTGATTCCCATCGTGGTGCAGGCGGGCATCGATCCAGTGTACTTCGGCGTGCTGTACGTGATGAACCAGAGCATCGGGCTGATCACCCCGCCGGTGGGGTCGGTGCTCAACGTCATCAGTTCTATCGGGAAGATGCCCATGAATCGCGTGGTGGGCGGCGTGTGGCCTTTCCTCGTGGCGGAGATCGGTGTGCTGGTGCTGCTGATTCTCTTCCCTTCGCTGGTGCTCGTCCCGCTGCAGTGGATGACGCGATAGCCACAGCGTGTCCACCACGAAAAACGGCTGGCACATGTGCCAGCCGTTTTATTTTCTGCACCGCAGGATCAGGGCTGCGTGGGCGCGAAGATGTCTTCACCCGTGTCGGGCGATTTGTCGCGCTTGTCCTGGGGCGGCGCAAATTGAAAGGCCTCACGGTCGCGCGTGCTGGTGACCGAATACAGCCGTTGCGAACGGCCCAACATCGCACCGCCGTCGCGCAACAGCGGTTGCCACACGAAGGTACCCGACACCGTGCTCGACCGCGGCAACATCGCATCGAACGGAATCGTCAGATAGATGCCCTTGTCGAAACTGCCTTCGCCGAACTGCTCTGCCGACACGTTGGTCTTGGTCGCCCAGGCACCCATGACGACGCCATTGTCGAAGCGGCGGCTGATGTCGACGGTGACGCCGCGATCGCCCGCGAGATACTGGCCCGCTGCCACGCGCGCGAAGATGCCGTTCCAGCCGGTGTCCCAGTACAGCGTGACGTGACCCGTGTTAACGGTGTAGTCCAGCATGCGGAAGTGCTGGTCGTAGTCGCGCTGCCGCACGCGGTTGACATCCACGCCCACCGCCCAGCGGCTGGCGACAGGGCGATACAGCCATTCCGCGCCGACGCCGGCGAACATCGATTCGAGCAGGCCGCCGTACACGCTGACAAAGTTATTGCGCGTGGGCTGTTCCACGTGTGTGAGCTGCAGGTTGGTCAGCGTCAGGCGCGAATTGGTGACGTATTCGCGCACGTGGGTGCGTACGCGCGGCAAATCAGAGTAACCCTCGAACTTGAACTTGTCGTAGTTATCCAGAATGCGCAGGTTGGCTTCGCCGCCTAGCAGCGTTTGGGGCGTGATGCGGTATTCCGCCCAGCCGCGCACGCCGATCTGGTAGAGCATGAACGCGTCCGGCCCGCCGAACGATTGGTAGAAGCTCGGTTGCAGGCCGCCGCGCAGGCGGTCGCGCTCGCTCGTCCAACGCGTGTCGAGCGATGACGGGGCGATGATCGGTGCGTCGGCCGGCGCCGGGCTTGGCACAGTTGCAGGGGCCTGCGCGCCGGGCGAGGCGTCAGCAGTCGGCACGGCCGCGGACGGAACGGTGTCGTCCGAACGCAGACGGTCTACGGCCGTGCCGTAGGCAAGTCCGCGATTGCCGCGAATGGCGGGCGCTTCTGCGGTGGTCTTGCGCGCCACCCAGTCGGCACGGTTGACGATCTGGCTGTCGAGCGCCATGCCATGCCGCACGAAATCGACCGAGAAAGTCCCCACGCCAGCCGGCGCATACAGATTCAACGTGGACACTGCGCGGTCGATGCGCTCTTGTCGGTAGGCCGAACTGGCGTCGTCCACCTTCAGGCGCAGCGTGTCGCCCTGGATGTCGATGCCTTCGACATACCAACCCGTTTGGCGGCTGATTTCGTCCGCAGCGGCTCGCCAGTCGGGCATCGTCTGACGCGCTTGCGCCGGCATCGCGGGGTAGGGCGGGTCGAATACCTTGGGGCTGGTCGAGCGCGACAGGTCGGTGTGCAGGGTGATACCCAGCATGGCCGTCGTGCCACGTTCGAAACCCGCAGTCAGGTCGACGGCGTTCGACAGTTGGTAGGTGGCGCCGAAATTGAACGGAATGCGCTGGCGCTGCGCGCCGAAAGGTTCCGATTGGTAGTCGTTGCCATCGTATTCGAGCTTGAGTACCAGCGGGTCGAACGGCGTGTGCCATTGGACCCCGCCAAACAGGCTCGTGCGGCCACGGAAGTAGTTCGAGGTGTTGGTCTCGCCAGTCGTGGTCGAACGCGTGCGCGTGTCGAATCGATTGCTGATGAAGCTCAGCGGATTGGGCAGGTTCTGCCGTGCACCGACATATCCCCAGCCGAGTCCGAGGCTCCAGTCGAAGTTGCCGAAGCGCTTGTTCGCCACCACGTATTCGCCCGAGAACAAACCCGTGCCGCCCAGGTCGCGGATGCCGACGGCGATCTCAGGCAGGTGCTCCGATTCTTTCCACAGGCGCACGCGGACGTCGATGCTTTTGTCCTTGTACGACTGGTCGCTGATGGTGAAGGTCGGGTCGTAGGGAACATCCTTCACGTCGGTGTAGCGGAAGGCGCCGGAGAGCCAATCGAGCGGCTGCAATACGACCGACACGCGGGTGTACGGTGACACCTTGCTGATGTGTACGCGGATATCGCCCGCGGGTGCCATGCGAGCAGTGGGTGTCTGCAACAGACCGATTTCGCCCCAGTCGTTCGAAGTGATCGGCAGGGCGCGCAGCACCTGGGGTGCGCGCTGAGTGATCACCAACGGGTTGGGAACCTGGAATCCCGCGCCGTCGTCGGCCGCCCCTTGCGTGGCGAGGAAGCGCACCATGTCGGCGGAGAAGGCTTCGTCCAGCCCGCTGTCAGCACGCGGTGCCCAGATCCACGCGCCCGGTGCGGGGGGCGTCTGGGGTTGCGCATTCCAATTGGCGATGCCGAAGCGCTGCTGGCGTCCATCCGGCTGCGCAATCCACACGACTGAACGATGCGCGGCATCTTCCGGTGTCATGCAGGCGCGCAGGTATTCGCCTGCCGATTCGCCCGGCACGTGCGGCACCTGGCAGGCGTCGCCCGTGTCGAGCACGACCGTCACAGTCGTTGGCCGTAACGGCAGGCGCACTTGCTGACCGCTGCGCAAGACCGGGTCCTGCGCCGGCATGCCTTCGAGCCAGCGCGGTTCGCCGATGGCAACCGTGCTACGCCCGGTGACGGGGCGCGCTTCCAGCCACTTTGCCAGCGCTGCGTGCGCGGGGTCGGCGCCCAACGTGTCGAGCAGGCGCGCCTTGATGATCGCCTGGCGCGAGACTTCTTCCGGCACTTGCCACAGCACACCGGGCAGGTAGGCGTGGCCCGCGGCGTATTGCGGCTGGCGCATGAGCCACGCGCTCAGCCGCTCGCCCGGTATCACGGCTGCGGTGTCAGCGTTCTGCGCGGCAGCGATGTTGCAATATCCGGCGAAGAAAAGCGTGCCGGCCGCGCTTGCCAGGCGCTGTACGAGTTGTTTCTGGGGGCAGGGAGGTCTTGTTGCGGGGTGCATCGGCTGCTACGTCGGCGCCACACCGGCGCCTCTCGGAATTGGGGTTGAGGCGCGGATCAGCTCGCGTTCTTGGCGGCGGGCAAGCGCTGAAGCGTCAGACACACGGTCGCCGACAAGCACTGCTCCAGATAGACGACGGCTTCGTTGCCCGTGCGGCCGAGGTCGACACCGTAGATCGCCGCCTGCATCTTGTTGGCGTCGTCAGCGCCGGTTGTCACGCCGGTTTCGCGAAACCACGCGAGCTGTTCGGGTGCAACACCGACGAGCGGTGTCTTTGTCTCGGGGCGGGCAATCGGCGTGATCGTGATCGCGTCTTTCAGGCCGTAGTGATAGCCGGGCATCACATCGCGCGTGCGGTGGTAGAACCACAGGCGGTCGGGCGCGGCGGCAACGCTCTGCCAGCTCGGCAATGCGCCGCTCGCGGTGCTGCGCCAGTCGGCTACTTCGACTCCGCTCGTCGCAACGATGCGTCCGTCGCGGATGCGCACCAGCTCGCCCGAGGCGCTGTACCAGTTTTCGGTTGGGCTGGCGGCTTGGCCGTCCTGAGCCGGTGTCGAATCGATCGATCCGAGCGCCAGTACCACCGGGGCACCGTTGATGACGATCTTCAGGTACCGAAACTGCGGGTTCAGCCGTGAGAGGTCGATCTCGTCCTTGTCCCGGTTCCACATTCCACGGATGGAGTCCATCCAGGCTGACGAGACCGAGGTGCATCCCGATAGCATCAAGGCGGCGGCGCACAGCAAAAGGGCGACGCACCCGGTGCGTCGCCCTTTCTTGTGGCCGGCAAGGAGCGGCCGACGAATCATCTCGTGGCGGTCGAGGTGTTCGTGTTCGTCGGGGTGCTGGAATTGTCGTTGCTGCTGGAGGCAATAGCGACGGCAGCGCCGATGGCTGCCGCAGCGGCGGCACCGATAGCGGCAAGGGTCCCCGCCGTCAAGCCAGCAACGGTGCCAGCGCCAGCGGCGGCGCCTGCTGCGCCAGCACCGGCTGCCGTACTGGCAGCACCCGTACCACCTGCACCAACACCAGCACCCGTACCTTCTGCCTGCGCTTGGGCCAGCAGCGGCATGGTTACCATCGGCACGCTCACGAGCGCGACTGCGAGAATTTTCTTCAAGGACATTGGAACGACTCCGAAACTGGAAGGGGAAAACACCTACAGCGCAAGGATAATAGCATTGTTACTAAATTTGCTGCATCGACCGTTGGTCGTCTCACAAATGGCGATTTTGGCGATATCGGGGCGTCTCGGCGGCATTTTGGCGGCCGCTCCAGCGCGACTGAGAACGGGCCGACAAGGTCCGGTCATCCGATTCAATCGTCATTCCGTTTTTTCGATCCGATTCCACCATGCAAAATAACGGCCCGAGTCATTCGTTCCTGAAGGCTTTTCGATGCATTTGATTGCCCTGAGCGCGTTGTGCAGCGTGCTCGTGTCGGTACTTCTGAAGGTGTCCCGTCGTTTCGATGTCGACGTGGCGCAGGCCGTCACGTGGAATTACCTCGCAGCATCGCTCCTGTGCGCGCTGCTCATGCGCCCGGACCTGTCGAGCCTGTGGCTGGCCGACACGCCCTGGCCGTCGTTGTTGTTGCTGGCGGCCGTACTGCCGTGTCTCTTTCTCGTGCTGGCCCTGAGCGTGCGCACCGCCGGCATCGTCCGGACAGACATCGCCCAGCGCCTGTCGCTGCTGCTCTCGCTGATCGCCGCATTCACATGGTTCGGCGAGCCGGCACCCGCGATGAAACTGGCAGGGCTGGCGCTGGGTCTGGTGGCGGTGGTGGGCATCCTCGCCCGCCCGGGCGTCGGCGGCGGAGAGCGCGCTTCCGGCGCCGGGTGGTGGTCGCTGCTGACGGTGTGGGTCGGGTTCGCGGCGGTGGATGTGATGCTCAAGCACATCGCGGCGGCCGGTACGCCGTTCGCGGCGTCGCTTCAGGTGACTTTCGCGCTGGCCTTCGTCGGGATGCTGGCGTGGCAGGTGTCGCGAGTCGCGTGCGGCGCGACGGCGCTACGCATGCGCAATCTGTCGGCCGGCCTGCTGCTGGGCCTGATCAACTTCGGCAACATCATCTTCTACGTGCAAGCCCATCGCGCATTGCCGGGACAGCCGGCAGTGGTGTTCGCCAGCATGAACATTGGCGTGGTCGTCCTCGGCACGCTGGTGGGTGTGGCGGGTTTCGGCGAACGACTGGCGTGGTTCAACAAGCTCGCGATCGTGCTGGCGGTGGCGGCCATCGCCATCATCGCGCTGGCGCCCCGGGCATGAAAAAGCCGGACGATGCGCGCGCATCGTCCGGCTTGGTCGCAGTCGGATCAGGTCGGCGAGATCAGGCGGCGTAATCGTCCATCGGCACGCAGGCGCAGAACAGGTTGCGGTCGCCGTAGACGTCGTCGATGCGATTCACGCTCGGCCAGAATTTGTTCTCTGCCACGTATGGCAGCGGGAAGACCGCCTCCTCGCGCGAGTAAGGACGATCCCATTCTCCGATGATGTCGGCCTGCGTGTGCGGGGCGTTCTTCAGCGGGTTGGCCTCGGCTGGCAGCACGCCTTGCTCGATGCGGCGGATCTCTTCGCGGATCTGCGTCATCGCGGCGATGAAGCGATCGAGCTCCGCCTTGGATTCCGACTCGGTCGGCTCGACCATGATCGTGCCCGGCACCGGGAAGCTCATGGTCGGAGCGTGGAAGCCGTAGTCCATCAGGCGCTTGGCGATGTCGACTTCGGTGATGCCGGTGGCAGCCTTGATCGGGCGGATATCCAGAATGCACTCGTGCGCCACGCGGCCCTGGCGGCCCGTGTACAGCACCGGGTAGTGCACCGACAGGCGTGCGGCGATGTAGTTGGCGTTGAGGATCGCCACTTCGGTCGCGCGCTTGAGGCCCGTGCCGCCCATCATCGTTATGTACATCCACGAGATCGGCAGGATGCTGGCCGAGCCGAACGGCGCGGCGGACACTGCGCCCTGGCCCTTGTTGGGCCGATTGCTGTCGCCCGTGGCGGCGACCACGTGGTCGGCCATGAACGGAGCCAGATGCGCCGCCAGCCCGATCGGGCCCATGCCGGGGCCGCCACCGCCGTGCGGAATGCAGAAGGTCTTGTGCAGGTTCATGTGGCTGACGTCGGCGCCGATGGTGGCCGGCGAGGTGAGCCCCACCTGCGCATTGAGGTTGGCACCATCCATGTACACCTGGCCGCCGTTGGCGTGGATGATTTCGCAGATTTCCTTGATCGATTCTTCGAACACGCCGTGCGTCGAAGGGTAGGTGATCATCAGCGCGGCCAGCTTGTCGCGGTGTTGCTCGGCGCGGGCCTTGAGGTCGGCCACGTCGACGTTGCCGTTGTCATCGCAGGCCACGACGACCACGTCCATGCCGCACATCTGCGCGGTCGCTGGGTTGGTGCCGTGCGCGGACTTGGGGATCAGGCACACGTTACGGTGCGATTCACCGCGCGAGGCGTGGTAGCGCGCGATGGCGACAAGACCGGCGTACTCGCCCTGCGCGCCGGAATTCGGCTGCATGCAGATGGCATCGAAGCCGGTGACCGCGCGCAGATACGCGGCCAGGCCATCGATCATTTCGGTGTAGCCGACGGCGAGCTTGCGCGGCACGAACGGATGTACGTTGGCGAATTCGGGCCAGGTCACCGGGATCATCTCGGCCGTGGCGTTGAGCTTCATCGTGCACGAGCCCAGCGAGATCATCGAATGGTCGAGCGCGAGGTCGCGGTTCTGCAGCTTTTTCAGGTAGCGCAGCATTTCGTGCTCGGTGTGGTGCATGTTGAACACCGGATGCGTGAGCACTGCGCTGCTACGAACGAGCGCGGCGGGAATGGCGCCCGCTGCGACGCGCGCGTCGAGCGCATCGATGTCGGCTTCGACGTAGCCGTGGCGCACGGTCGGCACGGCCTGACGGTCGCGCTCGAAGTAGCCGGCGAAGATGTCCAGCAGGCGGATCAGATCCTTGCGCGTGGTCGTCTCGTCCAGGGCGACGCCCAGCACGCCTTCGGACACGGGACGCAGCAGATAGCCGGCGGTGAAAGCGGCTTCGAGGATCGATTCGGTCGACGCGCCGGTCTTCACGTGCAGCGTGTCGAAGTAGTTGTCGTTCGCCAGTTGCAGCCCGGCATCCGTCAGCCCCGCGGCGAGGATCGCCGTCAGGCGGTGAATGCGTGTGGCGATGGTCTTGAGGCCTTGCGGACCGTGATACACGGCGTACATGCCCGCCATGTTGGCGAGCAGCACCTGCGAGGTGCAGATATTGGAGTTGGCCTTCTCGCGGCGGATATGTTGCTCGCGCGTCTGAAGTGCCATGCGCAGCGCGGTCTTGCCGCGAACGTCCTTGGACACGCCGATGATGCGGCCGGGCATGGCGCGCACGTTGGCTTCGCGCGTGGCGAAGAACGCGGCGTGCGGGCCACCGAAGCCCATCGGTACGCCAAAGCGCTGCGCCGAACCAAAGGCGATTTCCGCGCCCATCTCACCGGGCGACTTCAACAGCATCAGGGCCATCAGGTCGGTGGCCACTGCCACCACCGCGCCGCGCGCCTTGAAATCGGCGATGACGGCCGACGGATCGATAACTTCACCGCGCTCGTTCGGGTATTGCAGCAGCGCGCCGAACACGTCGTGCGCAGCCGCTTCGGTCAATTCGGCCACTACCAGCTCGAAGCCGAAGTAGGTTGCGCGCGTGCGCACGACGTCCAGCGTCTGCGGGAACACGGCGGCATCGACAAAAAACTTGTTCGACTTGGACTTCGACACGCGGCGCGCCATGGTCATGGCTTCGGCCGCGGCGGTGGCTTCGTCCAGCAGCGAGGCGTTGGCCAGCTCCAGCCCGGTCAGGTCGCACACCATCTGCTGGTAATTGAGCAGCGCTTCGAGTCGGCCCTGGGCGATCTCGGCCTGGTACGGCGTGTACGCGGTGTACCAGCCGGGGTTCTCCATGACGTTGCGCAGGATGACGTTCGGCGTGTGCGTACCGTAGTAACCCATGCCGATGAGCGACTTCTTGTAGCCGTTCTTCTGCGCGATGGTCTTCAGACGCGCCAGCGCTTCCACCTCGGTCGTCGGCTCACCGATGGCCAGTGGCGCCTTCAGGCGGATGGCTGCCGGCACGGTCTGATCGATCAGGGCGTCCAGCGTCGGCACGCCGAGCGCGGCGAGCATGGCGGCCTGTTCTTCGGCATCCGGGCCGATGTGGCGGGCGATGAATTCGTCGCGTTGTTCAAGCGCGGCCAACGGCGCGGTGGAGATGTTCGTCATGGCTGTCAGTTCTTCAAAAATGGGGACGTCGCAAAGTCGACGCGGTTGCCGTTTGCCGGTCTTGTGGTGGCCTGTCGGTGGTGACGGGCGTTTCAGTCCGGCGCCCTGGGGCGCCGGGTCAGCGTGTCGCGCGGCGGCGCTGCCAGGCGCGCTTGAGCCGCACCAGAATGCCCGCGAAGAGCAAGGCCATCAGCAGGGCCACCAGTACCTTGCCGCGCATGAGCAGCAGCACGGTCAGTGCCATGCCGGCCGCCACCACCGCGCCTTCGGCGAGGATCTGCAGCGGCTCTTTCGGCTCGGGCCTGTTCGCGGGCACGGTGGAATCAGCCCACTGCGGCTTCGTACGCCTTGGCGTCCATCAGTGCGCCGACGTCGGCGGCATTGGCCGGCTTGATCTTGAAGAGCCAGGCGGCGTAGGCGTCAGCGTTGATCGATTCGGGGGCGCCCACGGCGTCTTCGTTGCTGGCGATGATCTCGCCGGCGACCGGGGCGTAGATGTCGGAGGCGGCCTTGACCGATTCGACGGTGGCGCATTCTTCCTTGGCTGCGACGGTGCGGCCGGCTTCAGGCAGCTCGAGGAAGACGATGTCGCCGAGCAGTTCCTGCGCGTGGTCGGTGATGCCGACCGTCAGCGTGCCGTCGGCTTCGACGCGCACCCATTCGTGGGATTCGGTGTACTTCAGATTTTCGGGCGTATTCATCAGTGTCGTCTCCGGGTTGGCGGCCGTTGGCGGCGCGCCGGTTCATACGTGCATTGCAGAAATCGAGGCAGAGCGGGTTGAAGCCGCTGCCGGGTTCGTCGGCGATCGAAGGAGTTCCTTCTTGCGTCGCCTTAAACCAATACCTTGCCGTTGCGCACGAACGGCGTTTTTACCACGCGGGCTTTGAGGCGCTTGCCGCGCACGTCGACTTCGACGTTGTCGCCGACGTTCGCACCCAGCGGCACGCGGGCCAGCGCAATGGATGCGTTCATGCTCGGCGCGAAGCTGCCGCTGGTGGTCTCGCCTTCGCCTTGCGCGGTAAAGACCTTCATGTGGCTGCGCAGAACGCCGCGGTCTTCGAGCAGCAGCCCGACCAGCGCGCGTTGTGCTGGGTGCTCTTCGAGCGCGGCGCGGCCGATGAAGTCGCGGCCCACGGACAGGTCGACCGTCCAGGCCAGGCCCGATTCGAGCGGGCCGACGTTCTCGTCCATGTCCTGGCCGTAGAGATTCATGCCGGCTTCCAGACGCAGCGTGTCGCGTGCGCCAAGCCCCGCGGGTGCCACGCCGGCGGCGACGAGCGCTTGCCACGTTGCCACGGCTTTGGCCACGGGCACCATGAGTTCAAAACCTTCTTCACCGGTATAGCCGGTGCGGCAGATAGTGATGTCGTTCCACTGGGCGGCCTGGAAATACTTGAGCGATTCGGACGCGGCCTGCGAGCCGGGCAGGGCGGCCCACACCTTGGCGCGAGCGTTGGGGCCTTGCACGGCAATCATGGCCAGGTCGCGGCGCGACGCGATGGTGACGTTGCCGCCGCCGGGCAGTGCCGAGGCCTGCTTGCGCATCCAGGCCAGATCCTTGTCGGCCGTGCCGGCATTGACCACGATGCGATAGAAGTCGGGGGCGAAGAAGTAGACGATCAGGTCATCGAGCACGCCGCCGTCGGTGGCGAGCAGGCACGAATACAGCGCCTTGCCCGGTTCCTTGAGCTTGTCGACGTTATTGGCCAGCAGGCGGCGCAGGTAGTCGCGCGCGCCCGCGCCGGTGACATCCACGGCCAGCATGTGCGAGACGTCGAACATGCCTGCGTCGCGGCGCACGATATGGTGCTCTTCGAGCTGCGAGCCGTAGTGGATGGGCATGTCCCAGCCGGCGAAGTCGACGATCTTTGCGCCAGCGTCAACGTGGGTCTGGTAGAGCGGGGTCTGTTTGGCCAAGGCCTTGTTCTCCGAATCGACAAATAAAAAAGGGGCCGGGCGCGCCTTGTGCGCCCGGCCCCCATCTGTCCCTTGTACCTGAGAGATTACGGAACCGTATCGACGGCGCCTGCCCCTTCGGTGGATGCGGCCTCGCGCATCGCTCTCCAGATTATGTTCAGTGTCGATTCGGTCCTTTTGCCTGAGCGGTTCCCGGGGGGTTACGCCTTCGGCGGCTGCGGGCGAAGCCCTGCGGCGCTCTCCCGAATGACCGGCGGACTGTACCGGAATCGGCTGTCCGCCGGCAAGTCATATTCACTCGGGTGTCGAAGCCGGTTCCGCGGCCGGTGCGCGGCGTGCCGGGCGACGCGGCAGTTCGATGTGGGTGAGTGCGTGCCAATCGGTGCGACGGGTGGCGATCATGACGGCGGCCAGCACCACGAATACCAGGGTAGATCCCAGCAACAGCGCGTTCTGTTCGCTCTGGAGGATGCCGTACAGCGCGCCGTAGAGCAGGGCCAGCAGCGCGGCAAAGCCGGTACCGCGCCAGGCGCTCTTCAGCACGGCGGCAATGTAGTAGCCGATCAGCCCGACACAGGCCACGGTCGCGGCGAGGTAGGCCGTCGCAAAGCCGATGTGTTCGGACAGCGCCAGGAGCAGCAGGAAGAAGATCAACTGCGCCGCACCCACCAGCAGGTACTGGATGGCGTGCACGCGCATCTGCTTCATCAGCTCGTAGATCATGAAGATGCCGAGTGTGAGCATGATGAACATGAAGGCGTACTTGGTCGCACGATCGGCCAGCGAGTAGATGTCGACCGGTTCGACGAGTTGCACCGAGAACGTGTCCGCGGCATCGCGGACGCCGCGTTCCTCGCTGGCACGCTGGACTGCGTTGAGCCACACCCGGCCTGCGCTGGTAGCCAGCGAACTGGTCTGCCACAGCGCATCGAACCCGGTCTGGCGGATGTTGCGTTCGACGGGCAGGAAATCACCGATGAATGACGGGTGCGCCCACGGCGAGCTGATCGCCATGCGGTTCTGCTGCGCCAGCGGCACGAGATTGAAGCGCCCGGTGCCGCCGATGACCAGCGTGGTGTCGAAGGACAGCGTGCCGCTCTTGAGTGCCTCATCCGGCACGGTCGTCTGCAGGCTGGCGGCCTCGCCCAGCCCTTCGCCGGGTTTGACGGCAAGATCCTTGCCGTCGACGGCGATCTTCACTTCGCGCAGACCACGCGT
Organism: Uliginosibacterium sp. sgz301328; assembly: GCF_041807905.1. Taxonomy (NCBI): domain Bacteria; kingdom Pseudomonadati; phylum Pseudomonadota; class Betaproteobacteria; order Rhodocyclales; family Zoogloeaceae; genus Uliginosibacterium; species Uliginosibacterium sp. sgz301328. Next base: position 163,063 of record NZ_JBGVSA010000007.1, on the reverse strand, counting down.
GTCCGAAAGCGTGAGCATCAGTCGCGGCCGCGCCATGGCGACGATCTGCGAATCGCTCCGGGTGCGTGGCAGGTCGGTGGCGCCGGGCACGCGCAGGCTGCCCTTGAGGTGCCCGTCGAACTGGTACGCCATGATGCGGAACAGGCCGATGCGGCGCTGATCCGGCATGAGCGAGCCAGTGACATCGAGCGATTCGGGCAGCACGATGTAGTCGTGCGTCTGTTCGCGCGTCACCTGCCGGCGCGAGCGCTTGCCAGCCGCGTCGGTGACATCTTCGATGGCGAGGTAGCGCTCGGTATAAGTCTGCACCAGCACCAACCCGGCGATGCGCTGGTCGCGCGGCAGGCTGGCGGTGACCGAGTCGAGCGCCTCTTCGCGATATGACAGGCGTTCGCCGATGGTGCTGCGGACCGACATCACACCGATGCTCAGTGCGACGATGAGCATGATCAGCACAAACGCCTTGCCGAATAAGGTCTTCATGGACTTTCCCCCTTCGTGTTGTTCGAGTGGGGCCCATGATGCAAGCGCCGTATGAGGCGACGATGCATCGGACGTGAAGCGTTTGTGAAGGCCGTGTGAAGTGTTTGGTGACGATCAAGTCGGCCGGTAATGGTCGCGCGCTACGGGTCCGGCCGAAGCTTGCGCACCAGCATGAGCTGCGACTTCAGATCTCTGAAACCCAATGCCCGATAGAACGCATGGGCGGTTTCGCGGATCACGTTCGAGCGCACATGCAAGGCGGTTACGCCCATCCCGTGCGACCACGTGGCCGCCGCTTCGACCAACGCCGCGCCGACACCGGTGCGTCGTGCGGCCCGGCCGACGACAAGGCCGCCGATTTCTGCAAAGTCCGGGGTTTCAAGCAAGTGCATGATGAATATGTGAATCCAGCCCAGCACCTCGCCGTCGCGCACGGCAACGAAGGCGGCGTGTTCCGGATTGTTGTTGGCATAGGCGATGCGATCGCCAATGGCGGTGACGCTGTCCGGATAACCCAGTTCCGTGGAAAGCCGGGTGACAGCTTCGGCGTCGCCAGCCCGCATGCGGCGGATTTCGACCGGTGCGTCCATGGGGTTTTCCTGTGTCTTCAGCCGCCCCGGGCGGGCAGTCGCAAGACCGCCTCGACGCCGCCGTGCGGATGATTGGCAACCTCGACACTGCCGCCATGCAGCGTGGCGATCTGCCGGGCGATCGACAGCCCCAGTCCGCTGCTGCGGGCGCCCGTCCCGGGCCGTGCGAGCGAGTAGAAACGTTCGAACAGGCGAGGCAGGGCGTAGTCGGGAATGGCTTCGCCGCGATTGTGGATACGCACCGCAACATCGGCGCCTTCGCGCGTTGCGCTCAACTGGACGGTGCTGCCAGCGGGCGCGAAATCGATGGCGTTGTCGAGCAGGCTGCCGATGGCGAGTTCGAGCAGGGCGGCGTCGCCTTCGATGACCGGGGGCGATTGGCCCATGTCGATGCTGATCGCGATATCGCGCTGGGAGGCGATCAGTTCGCGCGCGGCGCAGGTCTTGCCCACGACGTTCGCCAGCTCGAGGCGTTCGCGTGTGTCGAGCTGTTCAAGCGACTCCAGCCGCGACAGGCGCAGCAGCCGATCGATCAGCGATTGCATGCGGTGCGTCTGCGCCTGAACCGTCTGTGCGAAGTGGCGCCGATCTTCAGCGGGAAGATCGTCGGCCAGCAACTCGGCCGCGCCTGCCACGGCTGCCAGCGGACTCTTCAGTTCATGCGTGAGCGCTTGCACGTAGCCCTCGACGTATTGTTTGCCGTCGAGTCGGGCGCGCATGTCGGCCATGGCGCGGGCGAGTTCTTCGAGTTCGCGCGCACTCGAGTGTGGCGCGTCCACGTGTTCGCCAGCCGCCACCGCGCGTGCGTAATGCTGCAGCCGTCGGATCGACAATTGCAGGCGCACCGTCATGTACAGGCCGACGGCCAGCGAGGCGAGGATCAACGCCACCCCATAGCGGAAGATCGTGTTCTCGGCGCGGCTGATGATCGGATCGATCCGCGCGACGGGCTTCGATACGGTCAGCGAGCCGATGATGCGCGGTCCGTCCATGATCGGCGCCGCCACGTGGAAGACGGTGCTGGTTTCCTTGCTGGGTTCTTCGCGCGTGGTGCGCGCGCCGTACACACCTTCGAGCGTGCGACGCACGTCGTTCCACTGTGAGTAATCCATGCCGACCGCGCGCCGTTCGGAATCGAACACCACCTTGCCCTGCGCGTCCGTCACGTATACGCGAAAGTCGAGCGTGGTCTTGCGGAAATGCCAGATGCGCGCATCGATGCTGCGCGTGGCGTAGCGATCCACGCTCTGCGCGAAGTTGCCGTCTCCGATGGTGCCGGACTTGAGTTCATCGGTGGCGAGAGCGGCGAGGATATTGGCGGTGTCGACCATCGTCTCTTCGATGGTCTCACGTACGCTGGGCTTCACCTCGGTGATGACGATGTTCAGGATGAACAGTCCCGTCAGTCCGACGACGAGAAAATAGCCGATGAAGATGCGCAGCGAGAGATTCACGATGCGCGCGGCGCCTGCAGCGAATAGCCCATGCCGCGATGAGTCTGGATCGGGTCGTCGTCGGGCGCGACGCTGCGCAGCTTGGCGCGCAGGGTCTTGATGTGCGTGTCGACGGTGCGGTCCGAGCCGTCATGCGCGCCGTTCCACACGGCTTCGAGCAACTGCTCACGCGAGAATACGCGCGAGGGATGCCGGATCAGCCACGCCAGCAGCAGGTACTCGTAGCGGGTGAGCGAAAGCACGGCACCGTGGTAGCGGATGCTCGCGGCCGATGCGTCGTGCTGCCATACGGATGACGTGCCCCCAATTGCTTGCGCGGGCATAGATGTCGTGCGGCGCAGAATGGCACGCACGCGGCCGGCGACTTCGCGCGGCGAGAATGGTTTGACCACGTAATCGTCCGCGCCCACTTCAAAGCCCAGCACACGATCGATCTCGTCGGCGTGCGCGGTGAGGAACATCACCGGGATGGGGTTCGATGACCGGATGCGACGGACCAGTTCAAAGCCGCTGATGTCCGGCAGGCCGACATCGATGATCGCCAATGCGAGATTCCCTTCGGCGAGCCGCGCCAATGCAGCTTGTCCGGTCGCGACATGTGCCGTGGCGTAACCTTCGGCGCGCAAGGCGTAGGCCAGTGTTTCGGCGATGGGCGCCTCGTCTTCAACGATGAGGATGTTCGACATGGCAGGCATTATTGCACCGGGCGCGAGCTGGCGCGGGCCTCTGCTATGATCGATTGATGCACTGCACGAAAGCGCTTTTGAGCCCATGAAGACCCCGTTGAACGCAGACCTCCATTGCCACTCCACGTTTTCCGACGGCTTGATGAGCCCGACGGCGGTGGTCGAGCGTGCCGCAAACAATGGCGTCGATCTGCTGGCCTTGACCGATCACGACGAACTGGCCGGCCTGCCGGAGGCACGCGAAGCGGCGCGCGCGACCGGCGTGGCGTTCGTCGACGGGGTGGAGATTTCGATCTCGTGGCTCGACCAGAGCGTGCACATCGTCGGCTTGGCCGTCGATCCGGCTTCTGCAATGCTCGCCGCGGGGCTCGCTGCGGTGCGCGAAGGGCGCGACACGCGCGCACGGCGCATTGGTGACGAACTGGCGCGCATTGGTATCGAAGGCGCCTACGAAGGCGCGGCGTCGTATGCCGAAAACCCTTCTCTCATCGGCCGCGCGCATTTTGCGCGCTACCTCGTTTCGATCGGCGTTGCACGCGACACGCAACAGGTGTTCGACAACTACCTGGTGCGCGGCAAGCCCGGCTTCGTCGACCACGAGTGGGCCACGCTGGATCAGGCGGTGGAGTGGATCCATAACGCCGGCGGACTGGCCGTGGTGGCGCATCCCGGGCGCTATCGGTTCTCGAAAGCGGAGATGTCCGGATTGTTCGAGCGCTTTGCTGAGCTTGGCGGTGATGGCGTCGAAGTCGTAACCAGTTCGCACACGCGTGCGCAGGTGCTCGAATACGCGCGCGTTGCGCGGCGGTATGGATTCCTTGCCTCGCGCGCGTCGGATTTTCACGGCCCGGGCGAGAGCCAGTTCGATCTCGGTCGCGGCCCGTCGTTGCCACCGGACCTCACCCCGGTGTGGGAGCGCCTCCCGGTCTCCTAGTCCCCTTCACAGCCTCGCGGCAGTCCGAACGAGGACTAGCCGCCCCGCGCCATGCAGGTCTGATAACGGCCCTCCACGCGCTTGGCAAACCACGCCGTGGTGAGCTTGCGCGTGATCTTGGGGCTCACCAGTTCGATGTTCGGCAGTACCGCGCGCGGCATCGTGCGGCCATTCGCCTCGGCCAGTGCGAATACCTTGCGATAGAGCTGTGTCTGTCCGAAGCCGATTGTCTTTTCCGTCAGCAGGTCGCGGCGGATGGCGTCGCGACCCATACCCAGTTTGCCTTCGATGGCGAAAAGCGCCTGTTCGACATCGCTTGGCGTCTTGCTCGCGGTCCCATTCACATAGGCAAGCAGGTCGCCGTCCAGCGCAACCTTCTTGCCGGACACGCGCGCGAGCGCCGACTGGAATGCCGCGTTGCGGCTGGCGTAGCGGCCGGCGTTGTAGTCGGCGAAGCGATACAGCATGTCGCTGTATTGCATGGGGTATTGCAGCAGGATGGCGACGCCGAAGTACACGCCGCCGCGCCGCGTGAAGACGGCGTCGCGGATGGTGCTCTTGAGCGGGTAAGGGTAGGGCGTGGTGCGCGCGTGCGCTTCGGCGAACGCCACGCTCACCTGCATGGGCCCACCGGTGTGGATCGGGTTGCTCATGCTCAGCGGCAAGCCCAGGCGAGCGGCATCGGCCGACAGGTCTTCGAAGATGCTGTTCATCTCGCGCTCGGTGCGCAGGGTATCGATGCGTTCCTTGTAGCTGCGTCCGTCCGGCGAGGTCTTCAGCAACGCGGTCTTCACGGCGATGAGCGGAACGTGCTTCTCCCAGGCCTTTTCGCCGATTTTCTTCCACGCGATGTCGGGCAGGCCGGGCACGGTCGGATCGCCCTGCCAGGTGGACTCCTGTTCGATGATCGAGTTGGCTGCGCAGAAGTATTCCGCCGTGTACGGAATGCGCAGGTGCGTGAATGCGCTCAGGATGTCGTCGGCCCAGCCATTGCGGTCGGATATGCGCGACGGCAGCAATTGCAGCAGCAGTGTCCGCGCCTGTGCTTCGGTCATTGGCGCGCGTGCCGCGGGCGCCGGTGTATTGGCTTCTGGCGCGGCCGGCGTGACAGGTGTCGCCGCCGGCGCAATGGGCGGAAGCGGTTCGGTAGTGACGGCCGTAGGCGGCGGCACAGGTGTTTCGATCGTCGGCGGCGCAGATGGGGCGGGGGGCGCGGACACGACTTGCGTCGCGGACTCCACCGGAGCGGGCCGTGATGTTGCGCACGATACGAGCAGGGCGCTGCACAGTACAGCCAGAGTGAGTCGGTTAGGCACGGACAGCAAAGCGGTCAAAATCAGAGAGCTTAGAGGATTTTTCCTGGTCGACGATTGACACGACTGTGAGCGATTGTGAGCGCGGCTCAGCCTTCCGACGGACGCCGCCCCAGGCTGCCGGCCAGATCCGGACGTGTCAGCCACCCCAGCGCGAAGCTCGTCAGCAGCGACGGCAGTGCCGAGCCCCATTGCGGCGTCCAGACCGCCGCCGCGTGGTAGACGCCGATGCCGAGCAGCCAGATCGTCACTGCGCTGGCGTTGATGCGCTGTGCCCCAATGCGTTCGACAACGTTTTCCAGCCCGGTCAGACGCGCGACGATCACGCCGTACAGCGGCACGAACACCGAACTCAAGGTGAGCAGGAACGGCTCCAGGCTGTGCATCGGCAAGAAGAGCGCCAACGCCGTGCACAAGGCCGCCAACGCCATGCCCCACTGGCGCACGCTCCAGCGTGGCACCAGGCTGTGGGCGGCGACCGAACCGGAGTAGATGTCGCCGTAGGCGTTATCGACCTCATCGATCAGGATCAGCCCCAGCGCAACCAGTCCGCCCTGGGCCAGCAGCAGGGCGCCAAGCAGATCGGCGCTCGGGGTCGTGAGCGCCACCAGCATGCCCAGCGCATAGCACCAGATATTGGCAAGACCGTAGCCCAGCCATGTGCCGCCAAAGGCCCCGGCGCCAGTGCGGCCGTGACGCGCGAAATCGGCCACCAGTGGCAGCCACGACACCGGCATGGCGATCACCAGGTCGAGGGCCGACAACACGCCCATGCTGCCATCGCCGGCGCGATGCCAGATTTCCATCCAGCCCACGTCCCCTGCGCGACGCAGGAACTGCCAGCTCAGCCAGAGCAATGAAGCGATCACCAGCGGCAGGCCGTAGCGGCCGATGAACTTGCGCACCAGCCGCACCATCGAGCCCGCCAGCAACGCGATCAATAGCCCGCCCCACAGCAGGGTCACCAACAACGGCCAGGCATCGGACACGAAGCCGCCCGCTCGCCGCGCGATCGATACCGTTCCGTCGCGCATCACCACCAGCTCGAACGTCGTCCAGCCGATGAGTTGCACCACGTTGAGCAACACGGGCAGGCGGGCGAAGTGACGGCCGAAGGTCGCATGCATCAGCCCTGCGCTCGACAGGCCGCTCTCGCAACCGAGGCGCGCCGTCCATGCCAGCAGGCCGGCGCCCAGCAGGGAGCCGGCGAGAATCGCGGCCAGCGCACCCTGGGTACCCAGTCCCGGCACCAGATACGCGCCGACCTGTATCACCAGCAGTCCCACGCCAAGGCTCAGCCACAGCGCGGCGTGGTCGCGCCAGGAAAAGGTTCGTTCATGCGCAGGCAGAGGAGCCAGCGCCGTGTTCTCGTTGCGGGAGCGGTGGGGCATCGGAGACAGTCTTTCGCCTGCCATTGCGGCAGGACCAGGGTAGGTGCGGGGCGGATTATGGCAAAAGGCGCCGCTCAGTGGGGCAGTACGGCGCTGCCCCGCGTGGGAGTTGTCGATCAGCCCAGCGCCGTATCGAGTGTCATCATCACCACGAAGCCCACCATCAGTCCGCCGGTCGCGAAGGCTTCGTGCCCCTTGCGGTGCGACTCGGGAATCATCTCGTGACTGATCACGAACAGCATGGCTCCGGCGGCAAATGCCAGGCCCCAAGGCAGCAATTGCACGGACAGCGTGATGACCGATGCGCCAAGCACGGCGGCGATCGGCTCGACCAGCCCGGACAGCGCGCCCAGCGTCACGGCAAAGGCGCGTGAATAGCCGGCCGACAGCAAGGCGACGGCAACCACCAGGCCTTCCGGCACGTCCTGGATCGCGATGCCGGTCGCCAGCGCCGAGGCTCGCAGCGCGTCGGTCCCACCGTAGGCGGCGCCAATGGCGAGCCCTTCCGGCACGTTGTGGAGTGCGATGGCGATCACGAACAGCCACGCGCGGCGCAGGCGAAGCGCCATGTGGCCTTCCATGCCCTTGATGAAGTGTTCGTGCGGCACGAAGCGGTCGATCAGATAGATGAGCAGGCCGCCGAGCAAGATGCCGCCGCCCACGATACCGGCCGCCTGCCATGGCCCGGCGCCTTGCGCGGTGGCTGCGGCCACGCCCGGGACGATCAGCGAAAACGAACATGCCGCCAGCATCACCCCCGCGCCGAAACCAAGCAGCGTGTCCTGCACGCGGTCGGAGAGCTGGCGCGAGAGCAGCACCGGAATGGTGCCCAGCGCGGTCGCGCCAGCCGCGATGCTGCCGCCGAGCAGTGCGTCGAACACGCGCTGGTCGCGCTGGATGAAGTGTTCCCATATCTCGCGGCAGATCAGCAGGGCGCCAACGATGAAGATGATCCAGCCGAGCACATGTCGCACGCTTAGCGTGGATACGCTGCGCGGCAGGGCGGTGGATTCGGGGTTGCGTGGCGTAGGTGCTTTCATGGCGATGGCCCGGGTAGCGTTGGCGTTGGGTGCGGATCAGTGCAGCAAGCGCGAGGCCCGCGGACACTGCGCGCAGCGCGATGCCAGTGCGCGTATCACGTCTGGATGGCGGCAGCATTCGCGCGAGAAGCGCTGCAACTCGGCCAGCGTGCGCGGTGTGTGGCGCTTGGCTGCTTCGCGCAGGGCGTCGGGCAGATGCGGGTCGATGATCGCCTGTTGCAGGCAGCGGTGGGCCGAACACAGATGGCTGGCGGCCTCGTCGATGTGACTCATGTGCCGCAGCAGGTCGGCCATGTTGTGGTGGGCGATGATCAGTGCGGCCACCGCTTCGTCGGCGTCCGGCCAATGGGCGAAGAGGCGGCGGGCCACGGCCAGCGCGCGGCGGTAGTGCAGCAATGCCTCGATAAAGTCGCGTGCCTCGAAATCGCGATTGCCAAGCACGATCTCTCGCTTCCATTGTTCCATCCGAACCTCCTGCAGCGATCCGCCGATCCTGTGATGCTCAAATGAGAATAATTATCAATAACGCAGCATTTAGGCGCAAGTGCCCAATGCAGACGCAACGCTTGCTGATACTCCGTCGGCGCTGCGTGGCGCGCCTTTGCTAACCTTGCATCCTTTCGTTGCCCAAACTCGCACGCCCATGTTTCGCCTGATCGCTGCCTGCTTTGCCCTGGTCGTCGTCCCCTTCAGTCTGCCGGCCAGCGCCGAGGGATTTCTGAGCCGTCTTCTCAACAAACCCGTGCCGGGCGGCGTTGCCGTGCTCCCCGTGGGTGATGGCGCCGAGGCACCGCGCGCATTCTTTCAGGATAAGCCGGTGATGGTGATTCGCGAGGATGGCAATCGCTGGATCGCCATCGTGGGCGTGCCGCTCACCGCCAAGGGCTCGCAGCAGGTGCAAGTGCAGGATGCCACCGGCACACACCAGGTCGGTTTCGAGATCGGCGCCAAGCGCTATCCGGAACAGCACATCCGGCTCAAGAACGATCGCATGGTCAATCCGCTGCCCGAGGACAACGTCCGCATCGAGCGCGAGATGGCTGCGCAAGCGCGTGCCTATCGCACTTTCACGCCCGGCGCGCCAAGCAATCTGATGCTCGACAAACCGGTCAACGGCCCGTTGTCCAGCGCCTTCGGCCTGCGCCGCTTCTTCAATGGCGAAGAGCGTGCGCCCCACTCGGGGCTTGACTTTGCCGTGCCGGCGGGCACGCCGGTGAAGGCGCCTGCGGCGGGCCGCGTGATCTTGACGGGCAACCTGTTCTTCAATGGCAACACGGTCTTCATCGATCACGGCCAGGGGCTCATCAGCATGGTGTGTCACCTGTCGCGCATCGACGTGAAGGAGGGGGACGAAGTCGCGCGCGGCGCGGTCGTGGGCGCTGTGGGCTCGACGGGGCGCGCAACCGGCCCGCACATGCACTGGAACGTGAGCCTCAACGACGTTCGCGTGGACCCTGCGATCTTCATCGGCGCATTCAAGCGCTGAGCGCCAGGCGCCTCGGCGGTGGGGCGCGTCTGTTACGGCTATCGACAGTGTCGGTGGCGGGCGGAAAATGAGCGAACGTTGTGGGTGCCAGTCTTGACTTTGCGCCGCCGCAAAATAAAATAGCAACGATTCTCATTTGCAGGTTTCCGATGAACACGCTCGCAGCCCGCAGTGCCAAGCCCGATGTATCGTCGCGCGCACCGGCCTCTTATTACGGAGATTCGGACAAGCTCGGTCGGGGCGTTGCCATTGCGGTCGTGGTGGCGATCCACGTCGTCCTGGCGTGGGGCCTGCTGCAATTGAAGGTCGTGCGCGACACTCTGCAGGAAGCCGCGCCGTTGTTCGTAAGTTTCATCGACGAAGCCAAGCCGGTGGCGCCTGAGCCGCGCCCGCCCGAGCAGCCGAAACCGCGCATCGTGCCCAAGAAGCAGCCGGCGCCCGTGCTGGCCACGCCGGCCCCGACACCGCCCAAGCCCAGCGATTACACGGTGGCGCCGCAGCCCACCGAGCCGGTGAAGGACGCCATTGTCGTGCCGGACGCGACGCCTTCGCCTCCGGCGCCGCCTGCCGCGGCTGTGCAGCCCGTCGCCCCGCCGAAGACAGTGTCCGAGTCGGCCGTGCGCTATCTGCAGCGTCCGGCGCCGGAATACCCGAAGCTTTCGCTCAAGTTGCGAGAAGAGGGCAAGGTCATCATTCGCGTGCTCGTCGACGTCAACGGCAAGCCGCAACAGGCGCTCGTCGCCGAATCTTCCGGTTACTCACGCCTGGACGAGGCAGCGGTCACCGCCGTTCGCAAGGCGCTGTTCGAGCCCTATTCCGAAAACGGCAAGGCACTTGCCGTGTGGGTTCGCGTCCCCATTACTTTCAATTTCTAGGATTCATACGTCATGAACGAAGCAAGCGCCATGGGTTTTGGCCATTTCATCGCGCAAAGCGATATCGTCGGCAAGAGCCTGCTCGGCATCCTGGTGACCATGTCCATCGTCTCGTGGGTCCTGATCGTGATGAAGGGCATCTCGTTCTGGTCGCGCAAGCGCCGCAGCGCGGAGTTTCTCAATTTTTTCTGGAACGCATCGTCGCTCGATGCCGTGGAGGCGGAAATCTCGACGCACGGCGCGCAGTGCCCGTTCTCGCATCTGGCCTCGCACGCCATCCACGCGCACAAGCACCACGCTCGCTTCGGTGCGGCGAAGCTCGAGGAAGCCGGTAGCGCGCAGGATTTCCTCACCCGCACGATGAAGAAGGTGCTCGACGAGGAAACCGCCCGTTTCGAAAACGGCCTGACGATTCTGGCCACCGTCGGTGCGACCGCTCCATTCGTGGGGCTGTTCGGCACAGTGTGGGGCGTGTATCACGCGCTGATCGCCATCGGCATGAGCGGCGCAGGCACACTCGACAAGGTGGCCGGCCCGGTGGGCGAGGCCCTGATCATGACCGGCATCGGTCTGGCTGTCGCGATTCCGGCGGTGATGGGCTACAACTGGCTCACGCGTAGCAATCGCGTGCTGCTGGCCAAGCTCGATTCGTTTGCCTACGACCTCTTCACCTTCCTGTCGCTGGGTCAGCCCATGGCCCGTGCCGACAACGTGCAGCCGATGACGCCGCGCGCCGTATCGGCTTAACGGAGCACCACCATGGCATTCGGAAGCTTCGACAGCAAGAACGCCAGCGCGCCGATGGCGGAGATCAACATGGTTCCGCTGATCGACGTGATGCTGGTGTTGCTGGTGATCTTTATCGTGACCGCGCCGTTGATGACCAACGCGGTGAAGATCGACCTGCCCAAGGTCACGTCACAGCCCAATGACCTCAAGCCCGAGAAGATCGAGTTCGCCATCGACAAGGCTGGCACGATGTTCTGGAACGGCGAAATCGTCGACCGCGCCACGGCGCAGCAGCGCTTTGCCAGCGAGGGCCACCGTCTGCCGCAGCCGGAAATCCACATCCGCGCGGACCAGGACGTCGCCTACAAGTTTGTCGCCGAAGCGATGGCCGATGCGTCCAAGGCCGGGCTGTCGAAGATTGGCTTTGTCAGTCAGCCGGAAGACAACTGATCGGCGACTGCGGGATTGGATGAGTCAAAAAAAGCCGGACGTCATGTCCGGCTTTTCCTTTTGTTGGTGACCCCCGAAATGTCTGATTCGTGGAGCGCCTCAGGCCGCACGGCCGCCCTTGGCGATTTCGACCAGCTCGGCGATGCTGTTGATGCCGAACTTTCGCATGATCTGCATCTTGTACGTGCTTACCGTCTTCGGGCTGACATTGAGGGTGTTGGCGATGTCCTTGTTGCGGCTCCCGGAGAGGATCGCGTTCATTACCTGGCGCTCCCGGCCGGAGAGGCATTGGACGGGATCATTCCGTTCGAATGCCGACGTGGGGACTTCAGGAAAGCACTGGTACCCGGATTTCACCACGAAGAGCGCATTGAGTATCTCGGCCGGGGGGCTGGTCTTGGAGATATAGCCGCTGCATCCGGCGTTGCGCAGGTAACCCGCGTGTCGCCGTGCGTCCGCGGCAGTGAAGATCAGGACGCGGGGGCGCCAGTGCAGGTTGAGAATGGCATCCACGAGACGTTCCCCGTCAGGCAGGACGAAGATGTCTACGACGATGATGTCGGGCTGGTGGGTCTTTACCAGTTGAAGGCCGCTGCTTGAATCGGTGCCTTGCCCCATGACTTTGAATTGTCCCGAGTCATCGATGATCTGTCCCAATGCCAGCCGCATGAGCGGGTGTTTATCGATGATGACGACCGTTGTCGGCCGGGAGCGATCTGCCTCGGTGTTCTTGCTGATGTCGTTGCTTGCCGGGCTGAAGCCATGGATAGGAGGTATGTTCATTTTCTGCGCGCCTGAGTGGTTCAATGCGAGCAGTCTGGCATGTGACATGTCCTAGCCGTCTGAGATCATTCTCAAATTTTGAATCAAGTTAAATCCGGGTTGATGCAACGAAACGTCGATGGAAGGGGGTGAGAAAAATCCCACTTTGCGGTGAAGCGTTGCAGATCAATATATTGGAAATGGATATTCCGGAGACGGCCTGCATGGGAACCGTGCAGGCTGCGCGGGCGGGATCCCGCCGTTCTGCTGGAACCAGAAAGCGGCGAGGCGCCGTCGGTGGCCGGGAGTCGGAGCTACCGGCCACTGAGTACGTCAGAGAACGAAATCGGCAGCGACGCGCTGGAAGGTGAAAGTATTGCCGGACACGACATCTCGGATGGTCCAGTGATCGGCATCGAGACTGCGGAATTCGGACACGTCAGCGTTGCGGCCGAAGGCCTTGGGATCGATGGTCCCGCCGTTGAAGGTCTGGGTCCACGAGGAGAACAATCCGTTCGCGCAACTCCAGCGTCCCTTCATGTGGTTCACTGCGTTGGGCAATTTGACGCTCAGCTCGAAGTCGCCCCCGGCTTTTTGTTCGAGCAGGAAGCGACCGCCCGACAGAACATCGGTGCCGTACCAGCGTCCGACGATGCCGGCAGAGCAGTCGGTGGAAGTCGTCTGCTGCGCCAGTGCGGGCAGGCTCGTGGCAAGCGAGGCTGCGACGATGGTGGCTGCGGCCATGAGGCGGGTTGTCTTCATGTGAATGTCCTTGTCCGTTCATTTTTGGGGGACGGACAGGCGCGTATGACATTGCTCACGTTTGTGAGGCGATGACTGAGCCTGCCGTCAGGGAATGGCACGAGTCTGTCATGCAGAGGAGGAGGTCTATATAAGACGAGTCCTAAAAACCCGGCAGCGATGTGTCGTTGTGTGACTGAGGACTGATGCGAAGGGGGGCGGCGCGCCGGCATGGCGCCAGCGCGACAGGGCTGCTGGAGGGTAGCGTCAGCCGGCCATGATGACCTGGCCGTTTTCGGCGCGCAGGACTTGCGCGAGAACGGCGACGGGGACATTCATCTCTTCGAGGATACGACGGCCGTTCTTGAAACACTTTTCCATGATGAAGCCGGCCGCCACGACTTCGGCATTGGCTTCGCGGACCATTTCGACGAGAGCCTGCGCTGTGCGGCCGTTGGACAGAATATCGTCGATGATCAGCACGCGAGCGCCTTCCCACAGGTACTTCTTGCCGATGACCAGGCGCGTTTCACCGCCCTTGGTCGGCGATGGGACGATTCGCGAGTAAGCCGGCGGCTCGATCATGGGCGCGTACTTCTTCGCGTATACGAGCGGCAGGTTCAGCGCCAGCGAAACGACGAGCCCCGGTGCGATGCCGCTGGCTTCGGCCGTGAGGATGACGTCGGTCTTGTAGCCGCCGAGGCGGCGACCCAGTTCGTCGCCCATGGCGCGCATGAAACGCGGCTCGATACGGTGATTCAGGAAGTGGTCGATCTTGATGATCGCGTCGTCCACCACGGTTGCCTCGCGATGGATGCGTTCTGCCAGTTCCGGGAATGGGGCGCTTAGATCAGCGGGGGAAGGAATCATGACTGCAAAGCCCCGGAGGGGCGCTGTTGCGATGGCGGAATTTATCACATTGGGCCTGGGCCGGCCCATGTCACCGAGAGTTGAAAACTGTTACGCGGCAGGGCCTTCCGACGGGCCTGACGCACGTCAACCTGCGATGGCATGGTTCTGCGGGCGATCAGTGATCGGTCAGCTGCTGGCGCCGCGTCAGGGCAGGAAACAAACGCATCCAGCTACCGACGATGATGAGCGTGCCTACGCCGCCGAGCACGACCGATCCGACGGCGCCGAACCAGCCGGCGGTCATGCCGGATTCAAATTCCCCAAGCTGGTTGGAGGCTCCGATGAAGATCGAATTGACGGCATTGACGCGGCCACGAATCTCGTTGGGCGTCTGCAATTGCACGAGCGACTGGCGGATGACCACGCTGACCATGTCGAACATGCCGCTGGCCAGTAGCGCGGCGAAGGACAGCCAGAACGAGGTCGACAGGCCGAACACAATGGTCGCCACGCCGTAGGCCGCAACGGCACCGAACATGACCTTGCCCACGCTACGTTCGATGGGGCGGGCCGACAGATACACCGACATGAGCAAAGCGCCGACGGCGGGAGCCGAGCGCAGCAAGCCCATGCCCCAGGCGTCGACGTGCAGGATGTCCTTGGCGAAGATCGGCAGCAGCGCGGTTGCGCCACCGAGGAGCACGGCGAAGAGGTCGAGCGACACCGCGCCGAGCACTTCCTTGCGGTTCCAGATGAATGTGAGGCCGGCCAGCAGTGTCTGCATGCTGACGCGTTCGCGCGGGGCCGGTGCATGGTCGAAGCGGACCATCAGGATGAGCACGGCGGCGACGATGAACAACACGCCGCAGATGCCATAGACGGCGTGCGCGCCTGCCACATAAACAAAGCCGCCAATGGCCGGGCCGATGATGGTGGCCGTCTGCGCGCCGGCCGAGCTGAGTGCGAGCGCGCGCGGCAACAGGGTGCCGGGCACCAGCAGCGGGGCGATGGCCTGCTGCGTAGGCATCTGGAATGCCTTGATGACGCCGAGGCAGATCGAGGCGATGAGGATAGCCTCGCGCGAGACCCAGCCGGCAAGCGTGCCCCAGACCAGGACGGCGGTGACGACCATCTGCAAGCCCAGGCAGATTGCCATGATGCGACGGCGGTCATAGCGGTCGGCGACGTGGCCGACAACGAGGATCAGCGCGAGCGACGGGGCGAACTGACACAGGCCGACAAGACCGAGGTCATAGGCGTTGCCGGTGAGTTCGTACATCTGCCAGCCCACCGCGACCATCATCATCTGGCTCGCCATGGTGGTGGCGACGCGGTTGGCAACGAAATACAGGAAAGACGGGAAAGCAAAGAGCGGATTGGCCATGGCGGCGGAATTATGCCACTTTTGTTTATTTTGTCAGACAACTGATTCGTCTGTGGCGTCTATGATTGATACTGCCTATCGGGATCTTTTGATTAAGCAAATAGGAATCATTCCTATTGGTGTGTAAAGTTGAGCCCAGGATATCGAGGAGAACTGCCATGCACACCCATCAACACATGCACAAACACTGGATCCGTAAGGGGTTAGGGCTCGGCTTGGTGGTGCTCGGCTACATCATCCTGCTGGGGTGAGCGCTGGCGCCGGAAGCGCCAGCCAGTCGAAATACTGATGAGCCCAACGGGGCGTCGGAGAACGGGACTCGAACGAGTCCCGTTTTTGTTTGGTGCGAGCTCGGCGGGCCGTCGCGGCATGACAACGCCGACGGCATGAGATCAGATAGGGCCGTAGAGCCCGTCGTCCGGGTTCTCGGTGGCAAAGGCGTAATAGCCCGCCTCCAGGAGGTCATCGTCGACGCCGCGACGCTCGGGCATGTATTCGATGGTGACCTGGGTGTCCATCTGGGCTTCATCGTCACGGCCGTCCGGATTGATGAAAGCCAGCAACTCATGGAGCTGGCGGGCGGTCAGGGTGATGCTCATGGTCGGTCCCTTTCGACGTTGAAATCCTGCTCGCGGCGTTGGCCGCTTCATTGTTCGTGAGTATGCACTCAGCCGCTCGTTCGCGGCGGCGCCTGCGGCAAAGGGGCGGATAAAGGCGGCCAGCCTGGCCGATGTGCTGGCTTGCCCGAATTGCCTGACGTTTATGCTTTACGTAGCGACCGTCAGCCATCAAACTTGATGCCCCGGCGACCTGCCGGGAAATCGGCCCCCGCCCAGCAGGCGGGCCCTTATGAACAAGTTCTGAAAGGATGTATTCGTGACTGCCGCCGTTGAACGTTCCGACTTCGACCGCTACATGGTTCCGTGCTTTGCACCGCTGGCTCCCGTGCCCGTGCGAGGTGAGGGCTCGCGAGTTTGGGACCAGGACGGCCGCGATTACATCGACTTTGGCGCGGGCGTGGCGGTGACTTCGCTCGGCCACGCGCATCCTGCGCTGCTCAAGGCGCTGCGCGACCAGTCCGAGAAGCTGTGGCACGTATCGAACTACTTCACCAATGAGCCGGCCCTGCGTCTGGCCAAGAAGCTGACCGATGCGACCTTCGCCGAGCGCGTCTTCTATTGCAACTCCGGGGCCGAGGCCAACGAGGCGGCGCTGAAGCTCGCGCGCAAACGCGCCATCGACAAGCACGGGCAGGACAAGATCGAGATCGTCGCTTTCAACGGCGCCTTTCACGGCCGCACGTTCTTCACCGTGTCTGTTGGCGGCCAGCCGAAGTACTCCAGCGGATTCGGCCCCAATCCGGCCGGAATCGTGCACGTCGATTTCAATGACATCGAAGCGGTGCGTCGCGTCATCGGTCCGAAGACCTGCGCAGTGATCATCGAGCCGGTGATTGGCGAAAGCGGAGTGGTGCCGGCCAAGCCCGAATTCCTGCGCGAGCTGCGCCAACTGACGCGCGAGCACGATGCCGTGCTGATCTTCGATGAGATCCAGTCCGGCAATGGCCGCACGGGTTCGCTTTTTGCGTACATGAACACCGATGTCGTCCCTGACATCCTCACGACCGCCAAGGGCCTGGGCGGCGGCTTTCCGATCGGCGCGATGCTCACGACGGCCGAGATTGCGAGGAGCTTCACGCTCGGCAGCCATGGCACGACGTTCGGCGGCAACCCCTTGGCGTGTGCCGTGGGTGAGGCGGTAATGGACATCATTACGCGCCCTGAAGTGCTGGCGGGTGTGCGCAGCAAGGCTGCTCATGCGGCGGGGCGCCTGCGCGGCATCGGCGAACGCCTTGGGTGCTTTGCCGACGTGCGTTCGTCGGGGTTGTGGTTCGGTTGCGAACTGACTGGCACCTTCGCCAACCGCGCGAGTGACTTCGTTGCGGCGGCGGCCAAGGAAGGCGTGCTGCTACTTCAGGCAGGCCCTAATGTCGTCCGCATCGCGACCTCGCTGATCATTGCCGACGAGGAGCTGAACGAAGGGCTCGATCGCTTCGAGCGCGCTTGCCAGGCTTTGGCGGCAGCGCGTTGATCGCGCCGGAGCGGGCGCTACGGTGCCCGCTCCTGAATAGGCGGCCCGCCCAGCGGGCCGCCAGGCGGCTGCACACCAGACGGACTTCGCGTCCGCAAAAACTGTAAAGACGACTGCGTGAGCTCACTGCCTGTAACGCCTCCTGTCACCAGAGATGCGGCCCCCAGCGATGCGGGCCTCGCGGCCTTGCTCGCTCATCTGTCTGCACTCGCAACCGCTGCGGGTGCGCCTGATTTCTTTGCCAGTGCACACGACGCGCAATCCCTCGCCGCGCGTGCGGGGGAACTGATCGCCCACCAGATACGCCAGCAGGAGCGCCTGTCGCTTGTGCTGGACAACGCCGGCGACGCGCTATGGGATTGGGACCTGCAGGCCGGCGAGTTCTATCTCTCCGACGCCTGGAAGCGTGCCATGGGTTACGCCCCGCAATCGTTCGGCAACGATCGCTCTGCGTGGGAAGCGCAGATCCATCCCGACGACCTGCCGAGCGTGCGAGAGGCGCTGGCTGCGCACTATTCCGGCGCGACCCCTGTTTTTGACGCCGAGTACCGTTTGCGGGACGCCGAAGGCGAGTGGCGCTGGATCGGTTCGCACGGGCGGGTGGTGGCGCGCGCCGCCGACGGCAAACCCCTGCGCGTGGTCGGCACCCATCGCAATATCACCGAACGCAAGGGCTGGGAACTTCAACTGCTGCGTGCCAAGGACGCGGCGGAATCGGCCAGCAGGGCGAAGAGCGATTTTCTCGCCAACATGAGCCACGAAATCCGTACGCCAATGAACGGGATCATCGGCATGACGGAATTGGCGCTCGATACGCAACTCGACGCTGAACAGCGCGGCTATCTGCAGACGGTGAAGTCGTCTGCGGAATCGCTGCTGTCGATCATCAACGACGTACTGGACTTTTCCAAGATCGAGGCAGGCAAGCTCGATCTGGAAGATATCGAGTTCTCTCTGCCGGCTGTCATCAGCGATACCTTCAAGGGCCTCGCCCTGCGCGCGCACCAGAAGGATCTGGAACTGGTGTTCGGCATCGAACCCGGCACGCCGCACGTACTGCGCGGCGACCCCAACCGCCTGCGACAAGTGCTGATGAATCTCGTCGGCAATGCGATCAAGTTCACCGAACAAGGTGAGATCGAAGTCGTGGCTCGCGCGATCAGCCGCGACGGCGGGGGCGTGGTGCTCCAGTGCGACGTGCGCGACACGGGCATCGGCATTCCGGCCGACAAACTCGACGAAGTCTTTGGTGCTTTTTCGCAGGCGGATACGTCCACGACGCGCCGCTACGGCGGCACCGGCCTGGGGCTGGCAATCTGCCGCCGGCTGGTGGAGTTGATGGGCGGGCGCGTATGGGTGGAAAGCCGGGTCAACGAAGGCAGCACCTTCCATTTCACGGCCCACGTGGGGCTGGTGCGCGAGGAGGTCGCCAGCGAGCCGCAGGACCCGCGCCTGCAAGGCATGCGAGCCTTGTTGGTGGAAGACAGTTGCGCCGTGGCGCGCGTGATGGCCGAGGCCATGCGCCGGTGGGGCATCGACGTAACCATGGCGGCCTCGGGCGACGAAGCCGCTGCCGCGTTGCGACAGGCCCATAAGGCGGGCGACGCGTTCGACCTGATGCTGGTCGACGGCAAGATGCCCGAGCCGGGCGGCTTCGGGCTGCCGTCGCGCTTCCATGGCGATGGGGCGCCGTGCGACCGCATCATCATGATGCTGACCACCGATACGCAGCGGAACGATGCCGCGCGCTGCCGCCAGTTGGGGGTGCGCTCGCATCTGGTCAAACCTGCTTCGTCTGCGGATCTGCTTGACGCGATCCGGCTGGCAATTTCGCCGGCCACTGAAGAAAACGAAGTCGATCTTGGCGAATTCAAGATCGACGAGTCCCTGGCCGAGCACAGCGCATCACGGCGTGGCAAGGAGGTACTGCTGGTCGAAGACAACCCGGTCAACCAGACCGTGGCGACCAAGATCCTGGAGCGCAACGGCTACCTGGTGACCGTGGCCGGCGACGGTCAAGAGGCTATCGAGTGGTTCGAAAAGCGTCGCTTCGACCTGATCCTGATGGATGTGCAGATGCCCGTGCTGGGCGGGCTGGATGCGACCAAGGCGATTCGGGCGCGCGAGGCGCGGCGCAGTTGGGCAATGTCGGGTCGCTGGGAGGCCACGCCGATCATCGCCATGACCGCGCACGTCATGCCGGGCGATCGTGAGCGCTGCCTCGAGGCGGGGATGGATGACTACGTTTCCAAGCCGATCCAGCCGAGCGATCTGTTCGCCGCGATCGATCGCGTGGCGCGGCGCATGGAGGCTACCGCGTTCGACGGGCTCGAATCGCTCAATGCCGAAGCCGGTGGTTACGCCGACGTGGCCGATCTGGCCCAGACGCGGCAATTGCTGGAAGGCGACGAGACAGCCCTGCAGACACTCATCGGTATTTATTTGGCGGACGTCGACAAGACGTGCCGGCAATTGGAATCCGCGGCGGCTAAGCGCGACGCACGTACGCTGGGCTCGATCGCTCACTCGGTCAAGTCGTCGGTGGGCGTTTTTGGCGCCGTGCAGGCGGCCGACGTGGCGCTGAAAGTCGAGATGGCGGGGCGGCGAGACGAACTCAATGCCGCTCTGGACGGCGTGCCTGCCCTGGTGGTTGAACTGAACCGGCTGGCAGACTACCTGCGCACGCAGTTGCGCAGCACTGACTGAAGGCGACTGTCCTAGCCAAGGCAATGGGCGGATGAGGCCGCACGCCTTGGCAGCACAAGCCGCTGCCGCCCGATGTGACAGAAAAAGCTGGCCCGACCCATGGAGCGGCGTTGCCGGGGTGGGCAATTTTGCGTATAATTTCGCAGGTTTACGAGCGGGGTGCGTTGATTGACGTACCCCGCTTTTCACGTCCGCACGGCAGAGGGCGTGTTCTCCGGCAGATCAATCATTTAGCCCTAGTTCCGTTTCCCAGCCATGCGGGGGCGCGCAGCGCCGAAGGATGTCTCGGAAACGAAATCAGAGGCCCAACAAGGTTTAGGAGTTTTTACCGTGACAGACACCCCGAGCGCAGGCAACCTGCACGCCCTTCTCGCACTGGCCGACGGAACGGTCTTCTATGGTCAGGGGCTGGGTATCGTGGGCAAGACGGTGGGTGAAGTGGTGTTCAATACCTCCATCACCGGCTACCAGGAAATCCTCACCGACCCGTCGTACCGCCGCCAGATCGTCACGCTGACCCACCCGCACGTGGGCAACGTGGGTGTGAATGCCGAGGACGCTGAATCGGCAGCCATCCACGCCGCCGGCCTGATCATCCGCGACCTGCCGCTGCGCGTGTCGAACTTCCGCTCAGAGCAGGATCTCGACGGCTATATGCGCGCCGGCAACGTGGTCGGCATCGCCGGCATCGATACCCGCAAGCTGACCCGCATCCTGCGCGAAAAGGGCGCTCAGAGCGGCTGCCTGGTGACCGCGGCCTCGCGGGAAGAGCTCAATGTTGAAGCCGCCATCGCCGATGCGCGCGCCTTCGAAGGCTTGGCCGGCATGGATCTGGCGCAGGTCGTGACCACGCCCAAGTCCTATGAATGGACGCGCGGCGAATGGAAGCTCGGCACGGGTTCCGTCGACAAGACCGACGCGAAATTCCACGTCGTGGCGTATGACTTCGGTGTGAAGTTCAACATCCTGCGCATGCTGGCCGAACGCGGCTGCAAGCTGACCGTGGTGCCTGCCAGGACGCCAGCGAAGGACGTACTGGCCCTGAACCCGGACGGCGTGTTCCTGTCGAACGGCCCCGGCGATCCGGAACCGTGCGATTACGCGATTACCGCGATCCGCGAGTTCCTCGACCGCAAGCTGCCGACTTTCGGCATCTGCCTGGGCCATCAACTGATGGGCCTGGCGGCCGGCGGTAAGACGCTGAAGATGAAGTTCGGTCACCACGGCGCCAACCATCCGGTGAAGGATCTCGAATCGGGTCGCGTGCTGATCACCAGCCAGAACCACGGTTTTGAGGTCGATGCGGCCACGCTGCCGGCCAACGTCAAGGTGACGCACGTCTCGTTGTTCGACGGCAGCCTGCAAGGGCTGGCCTGGACGGATCGCCCGGCGCTGTGCTTCCAGGGCCACCCCGAGGCGAGCCCCGGCCCGCATGACGTGGCGTACCTGTTCGATCGCTTCATCAACATGATGGAAGCGGCGCGCAAGTAAGCACGCCGCTGGGCACACACGGGCACCGCCGGCGACGCCGGCAAGAATTTTCGCGGTAACAACATTCAGACGGAGAAGTGAAGCGCGGTAGATGAAGACGTAGCCGGGCAGTGCAAGCGGCCCGCACCTTTGTCCCCCTTCCGGACCAGATGCCAAAACGTAACGACATCCAATCGATCCTCATCATCGGCGCCGGCCCGATCGTCATCGGTCAGGCCTGCGAGTTCGACTATTCCGGCGCACAGGCCTGCAAGGCGCTGCGCGATGAAGGCTACAAGGTCATCCTGGTCAATTCGAACCCGGCCACGATCATGACCGACCCGGAGACGGCCGACGTTACCTACATCGAGCCGATCACCTGGCAGGTGGTGGAACGCATCATCGAAAAGGAACGCCCGGACGCGATCCTGCCCACGATGGGCGGCCAGACGGCGCTGAACTGCGCGCTCGACCTGTGGCGCCACGGCGTGCTGGATAAGTTCAACGTCGAACTGATCGGCGCCAAGCCCGAAGCCATCGACAAGGCTGAAGACCGCCTGAAGTTCAAGGACGCGATGACCAAGATCGGCCTGGAATCGGCCCGTTCCGGCATTGCTCACAGCATGGAAGACGCGCTGGCCGTGCAGGCCAAGGTCGGCTTTCCCGCGATCATCCGGCCGTCCTTCACGCTCGGTGGCACGGGCGGCGGCATCGCCTACAACATCGAGGAATTCGTCGAGATCTGCACGCGCGGTCTGGACCTGTCGCCGACCAACGAACTGCTGATCGAAGAATCCCTGCTGGGCTGGAAGGAATTCGAGATGGAAGTCGTGCGCGACCGCGCCGACAACTGCATCATCGTGTGCTCCATCGAAAACCTCGACCCGATGGGCGTGCACACCGGTGACTCGATCACCATCGCGCCGGCGCAGACGCTGACCGACAAGGAATACCAGATCATGCGAAACGCATCGATCGCGGTGCTGCGCGAGATCGGTGTGGATACGGGTGGTTCGAACGTACAGTTCGCCGTCAATCCGAAGGACGGTCGCCTGATCGTCATCGAAATGAACCCGCGCGTGTCGCGTTCGTCGGCACTGGCGTCGAAGGCGACCGGCTTCCCGATCGCCAAGGTCGCGGCGAAGCTGGCCGTGGGCTACACGCTGGACGAGCTGAAGAACGAAATCACCGGCGGCGCGACCCCGGCGTCGTTCGAGCCGACGATTGACTACATCGTCACCAAGATTCCGCGCTTCGCGTTCGAGAAATTCCCGACCGCCAACAACCGCCTGACCACGCAGATGAAGTCGGTGGGCGAGGTGATGGCAATGGGCCGCACCTTCCAGGAATCGTTCCAGAAGGCGCTGCGTGGCCTGGAAGTTGGCGTCGATGGCCTGAACCAGAAGACCACCGACCGCGAAACGCTCGAGAAAGAACTGGGCGAGCCCGGCCCGGAGCGTATCTGGTACGTGGGCGATGCCTTCGAAAACGGCTTCTCGCTGGACGAAGTGCACAACCTGACCAAGATCGATCCGTGGTTCCTCGCGCAGATCAAGGACATTGTCGACAAGGAAATGGAACTCGACGATCGCTCGTTGGGTTCCATCGGCGGCGACGAACTGCGCGCGCTCAAGCGCAAGGGTTTCTCGGATCGCCGTCTGGCCAAGTTGCTGAAGACCGATGAATCGACCGTGCGCACTCGCCGCCACGCATTGGGCGTGCGGCCGGTGTTCAAACGCGTCGATACCTGCGCGGCCGAATTCGCCTCGAACACGGCGTACATGTACTCGACGTACGAAGAAGAGTGCGAAGCCCAACCGAGCGACAAGAAGAAAATCATGGTGCTCGGCGGCGGCCCCAACCGCATCGGCCAGGGTATCGAATTCGACTACTGCTGCGTGCATGCCGCGCTCGCACTGCGCGAAGACGGCTATGAAACCATCATGGTCAACTGCAACCCCGAAACCGTGTCGACCGACTACGACACTTCGGACCGTCTGTACTTCGAGCCGCTGACGCTGGAAGACGTGCTTGAAATCGTCGCCATCGAAAAGCCGGTTGGCGTGATCGTGCAGTTCGGCGGGCAGACGCCGCTCAAGCTGGCGCGCGACCTCGAAGCCAACGGCGTGCCCATCATCGGCACCACGCCCGACATGATCGACGCGGCCGAAGACCGCGAGCGCTTCCAGAAGCTGCTGCAGGACCTCGGCCTGCGCCAGCCGCCCAACCGCACCGCGCGCACGCCCGTCGAGGCTGTCGCGCTGGCTGCCGAAATCGGCTACCCGCTGGTCGTGCGTCCGTCTTACGTGCTGGGCGGCCGCGCGATGGAAATCGTCCATGAGCAGGCCGACCTCGAGCGCTACATGCGCGAGGCGGTGAAGGTCTCGAACGATTCGCCGGTGCTGCTCGACCGCTTCCTGAACGACGCCACCGAAGTCGACGTCGATGCCATCTCCGACGGCACGCAGGTGATGATCGGCGGCATCATGGAACACATCGAACAAGCAGGCGTCCACTCGGGTGACTCCGCCTGTTCGCTGCCGCCGTATCGCCTGTCCGCCAAGCTGCAGGACGAACTGCGTCGCCAGACCGAAGCCATGGCGCGCGGTCTGAACGTGGTCGGTCTGATGAACGTACAGTTCGCCATCCAGGGCGAAGGCGATGACGCCGTCGTGTATGTGCTGGAAGTGAATCCACGCGCATCGCGCACCGTGCCGTTCGTGTCCAAGGCGTGCAGCCTGCCGCTGGCCAAGATTGCCGCGCGTTGCATGGCCGGTCGTTCGCTGGTCGACCAGGGCGTGAAGGGCGAGATCGTGCCGCCGTACTACTCGGTGAAGGAAGCCGTCTTCCCGTTCAACAAGTTCCCGGGCGTGGATACCATCCTTGGGCCGGAAATGAAGTCGACCGGTGAAGTCATGGGTGTGGGCCGCAGCTTTGCCGAAGCGTTCGTGAAGAGCCAGATTGCCGCCGGCACGCGCTTGCCGACCGAGGGGCGCGTGTTCATCAGCGTGCGCCCCGCTGATCGCCCCAAGGCGACCGACGTGGCGCGCTCATTGGTGGAACTGGGCTTCGAACTGGTGGCCACCAAGGGCACCGGTGCGCACCTTCAGGAAGCGGGCATCCCTGTTTCGCTGGTCAACAAGGTGACCGAAGGACGCCCGCATATCGTCGACATGATCAAGAACAACGAGATCGCGCTGGTCATCAATACAGTCGATGAGAAGCGCCAGGCGATCCTCGATTCGCGTTCGATCCGGACCAGCGCCCTGGCCGCCAAGGTGACCATTTTCACCACGATCGAAGGCGCCCGCGCAGCCTGCTTGGGCATGCGCCACCTGGCGGGCCTGGAGACCTACTCGCTGCAATCGCTTCACGCGGAACTACAACAAAGACACGCATCATGATGAAAGTACCCTTGACCGTGCGCGGGGCAGAATTGCTGCGCGCCGAACTGCACCAACTCAAGACCGTCGAACGCCCCCGCGTGATCGAGGCGATCGCCGAAGCGCGCTCGCACGGCGATCTTTCGGAAAACGCCGAATACGATGCCGCCAAGGAACGCCAGGGCTTCATCGAAGGGCGCATTGCCGAAGTCGAAGGCAAACTGTCGGTCGCGCAGATCATCGACCCGAAACTGCTGGACGCCGATGGTCGTTGCGTTTTCGGCGCAACCGTCGATCTCGAAGACCTCGAATCGGGCGACCGCGTGGTCTACCAGATCGTCGGCGACGACGAAGCGGACCTGAAGGCGGGCAAGATTTCGATTTCGTCCCCGATCGCCCGGGCGCTGATCGGCAAGTACGCCGGTGACGTGGCCGAAGTGCAGGCGCCCGGTGGCGTGCGCGAATACGAAGTCATCGACGTCAAGTACATCTAACCGAGAGAAGTTGGCCAGGCAGTCTGCTGGCCGCGAACACCATGACGCGTCTGGCCGATTACCTGTTTGCCATTGTCATCGCCATGTGGGTTGGCGCTTTGTGGGCCATCGGTTTCATGGCCGCTCCGGTGCTCTTCCAGCAACTGGCCGATCGCATGCTGGCCGGCGCGATTGCCGGCAAGCTATTCACGATCGTCGCGTGGCTGGGCATCGGCAGCGCTGTTTATGCGCTGCTGTACCTGATGATGCGTGAAGGTGTCGGCGTGCTGCGCAGCGCGGTGTTCTGGATCGTGCTGGTCATGCTGGTGCTGACGCTGGTGGGTCAGTTCGGCGTCACGCCCATCATGGAAGGGCTCAAGTCGCAGGGCGTATCGCGCGACATCATGGCGGGCGTGCTGAGGGACCGGTTCATGATGTGGCACGGAATTTCCAGCGTGTTGTACCTGGCGGTCAGTGTGCTGGGTGTGGCGCTGGTGACCCAGACCTTCCGGCGCTGAAGTCTCAGGCTCACAAATGAAACGGGCTGCCGAAGCAGCCCGTTTTCGTTCCAGAGGCAGACCTAGCGCTTCGGCGCGGTTTTACGCGGAGCAGGGCGTGCGGAAGTCGTAACGCGTGCGGCGCCGCGCGTACCACGGGTGGCAGGTGCACCGGGTTTGCGCGGTGTGTAGTCCGGGCGCTTGGGGGCTGTCCCTGTCGCCGGGCGACGCGGCGCGCTCTTGGGGGCAGCCTTGCCGCCGGTGGGGCGGGCGGGGGCCTTCTTCGGCGCGGGCTTTTTCTCTTCGGGCTTGGGCCGGAACACGATCAGCAACTTGCCGATATGCTGAACGGCGGCGCAACCCAGGGTTTCGCACACAGTTCTGAGGACTTCCTCGCGCAGGGCGCGATCGTCGCCGTACACGCGGATCTTGATCAGCTCGTGCGCTTTGAGCGAGCGTTCAATTTCGGCGAGTACGGATTCGGTCAAACCGTTCGAGGCGACGCTGACGACCGGTTGCAGGTGATGGGCCGCGGCGCGAAGATCGCGGCGCTGCGCGGGGGACAGTTCTAGCATTTCGTATTATTTGGCAAGCAAATCAATATTTTATTCCAAATCGGACGCCGCGACGACTTGCGCGGCGCGATAAACGCATGAAACGGACGAAAACCAGCAAAGGCTGGATGATGGAGCATGTGAACGACCCCTTCGTGCAACGCGCGAAGGCAGAAGGCCTGCGCGCACGCGCTGCCTACAAGCTGCTCGAAATCGACGACAAGGACCACATCTTGCGCCCGGGTATGGTGGTGGCTGAACTGGGTGCCGCGCCGGGGTCGTGGTCGCAGGTGGCGGTGCGCCGGATCCAGCCTGGCGGTAAGCTGGTGGCACTCGATCTGCTGCCGATGGAGCCTGTGCCCGGCGTGGACTTCCTGCAGGGCGATTTCCAGGAAGACACTGTTCTGGAGCAATTTGTGTCCTTGCTTGAAGGTCGCAAGGTGGACCTTGTATTGTCCGATATGGCCCCCAATATTTCGGGTATCGCGACGAGCGATCAGGGGCGGATGATGTACCTGGGCGAATTGGCGCTGGATTTTGCCGCCCACTATCTTCGTCCGGGCGGCGCCATGCTGATCAAACTTTTCCAGGGCGAAGGGTTCATGGAGTATCGCAAGGCCATGCAGGCGGCCTTTCGCGTCGTCCACTCGCGCAAGCCCGCTGCGTCGCGTGATCGCAGCTCAGAGGTCTACCTGCTGGGGCTGGACCACAAAGGTGGTCAGCCAGGTTAGCCATGGGGTAGCCATTGCGTGGCTACCGCACAGTGATAGTTGTCCTTAATTGCCGCTCGGGAACGATCGAGCATAAAATCGATCACACATCGCGTCGCGCCCGCATATTTGGCGCTCAGGAGTTGCCTTGAACAATCTATTCAAGAATCTTGCGATCTGGGTGGTTATCGGCGTCGTCTTGATGACGGTATTCCAGCAGTTCAATAACCGCCAGGTGGCGGCCAATACCATGACGTACTCCGAGTTCATGGACGCCGCCAAGCAAGGGCGCATCGCCAAGGCGACCATCGAACCGCCGCGCACTGTCCGTGCGGTGACGCAGGATGGCCGTGCCGTGGTGGTCTACACCCCGGGCATTGCTGACCCGTGGATGGTGTCCGATCTCATGCGCGACGGCGTGCAGGTGACGGCGGCCAAGCCCGAGGAGGAGCAATCCTTCCTCATGAGCATCTTCGTCTCGTGGTTCCCGATGATTCTGCTCATCGGCGTGTGGATTTTCTTCATGCGCCAGATGCAGGGTGGCGGCCGTGGCGGTGCATTCTCGTTCGGCAAGAGCAAGGCCCGCATGCTGGATGAGTCGGCCAACTCCATCACCTTCGCCGATGTCGCAGGTTGCGACGAGGCGAAGGAAGAAGTCTCCGAACTGGTCGAATTCCTTCGCGACCCCTCCAAATTCCAGAAGCTGGGCGGCCGTATTCCGCGCGGTGTGCTGATGGTGGGCTCGCCCGGTACCGGCAAGACGTTGCTGGCGAAGGCCATCGCGGGCGAAGCCAAGGTGCCGTTCTTCAGCATCTCGGGCTCCGACTTCGTCGAGATGTTCGTCGGCGTGGGCGCGGCGCGCGTGCGCGACATGTTCGAAAATGCCAAGAAGCAGGCGCCCTGCATCATCTTCATCGATGAAATCGATGCTGTCGGTCGCCAGCGTGGCGCCGGCCTGGGTGGTGGCAACGACGAGCGCGAACAGACCCTCAACCAATTGCTGGTAGAGATGGACGGCTTCGAAGGCACTTCGGGTGTCATCGTGATCGCCGCAACCAACCGTCCGGACGTGCTTGACCCGGCGTTGCTGCGTCCTGGCCGTTTCGACCGCCAGGTTGTGGTGCCGCTGCCGGACATCCGTGGCCGCGAACAGATCCTGCGCGTTCACATGCGCAAGGTGCCGATCGCGCCCGACGTCGATGCAACGGTGCTGGCACGCGGCACGCCGGGCTTCTCTGGTGCCGACCTGGCCAACCTGGTCAACGAAGCCGCCCTGTTTGCCGCGCGCTCCAACAAGCGCCTGGTGGACATGGACGATTTCGAAAAGGCCAAGGACAAGATCATGATGGGCGCAGAACGTCGCTCCGTGGTCATGCCTGAAGAAGAGCGCCGCAACACCGCGTACCACGAGTCGGGTCACGCCGTCGTGGCGCGCCTGCTCGACAAGACCGATCCCGTTCACAAGGTCACGATCATTCCGCGTGGTCGCGCACTGGGCGTAACCATGCAACTGCCGACCGAAGATCGCTACAGCCAGGACCGCGAGCGCTTGCTGCAGACAATCGCAGTGCTGTTCGGCGGCCGCATCGCTGAAGAAGTGTTCATGAACCAGATGACCACTGGCGCCTCGAACGACTTCCAGCGTGCGACCGACCTGGCCCGCCGCATGGTGACCCAGTGGGGGATGTCCGATGCGCTCGGCACGATGGTCTATGGCGAAGAAGAGGGCGAAGTGTTCCTCGGTCGTTCGGTGACGCAACACCGCAATGTGTCCGAAGCCACCATGCAGAAGGTCGATGCAGAAATCCGCCGCATCATCGATACGCAATACGCGCTGGCTCGTCGCCTGATCGAAGAAAACCGCGACAAGATGGAAGCCATGACGGCTGCGCTGCTGGAATGGGAAACCATCGACGCCGACCAGATCGAAGACATCATGGAAGGGCGCCCGCCGCGTCCGCCGAAGCCGTCGGCCATGCCGTCGGTGTCCCGGCCCGACAACAACTCTCCGGGCGCCGCGCCTAACGCGCCGGCGCCGGCCGCCTGATCGGCGGAGTTTCTCGCAACACAGGCCGACGCTTCATGCGTCGGCCTTTTTCGTTCTGCAAATCCACATGACCCAGATTCTTCGTTGCGGGCGCTACGAGATTCCCCTCGAACGCCCGCACATCATGGCGATCATCAACGTGACGCCCGACTCGTTTTCCGGTGACGGGCTCGATGGCTCGGTCGATGCAGCATTGCGTCGCGCCGAGCAGGCGTTGCGCGACGGCGCGACTTTTCTCGACATTGGGGGCGAGTCCACTCGGCCGGGCGCCGCACCGGTATCGGAACAAGAGGAACTGGATCGGGTGATTCCGGTTGTCGAAGCGCTGACGTCGCTCGGCGCACCGGTGTCGGTCGATACCTTCAAGCCGGCGGTCATGCGCGCTTCGATCGCGGCGGGCGCCGCAATGGTCAACGATATCAACGCGTTGCGCGGCGACGGGGCGGTAGAGGCGGTTGCAGCGAGCGGAGCAGGCGTGTGCCTCATGCACATGCAGGGCGAGCCGCGCAACATGCAAGTCGCGCCGCACTACGAGGATGTGGTGGCCGAGGTGCGGGAATTCCTGCTGCGGCGTGCCGAATTGCTCCTGTCGGCCGGCGCGCCGCGTGAGACCATTGTGCTCGACCCCGGTTTCGGCTTCGGTAAGACGCTCGAGCATAATGCCGAGTTGTTCCGTGGGCTGCCCAAGCTGTGTGCTCTCGAATACCCAGTGCTGGTTGGTGTGTCGCGCAAGACCATGCTGGGCCAGATCACCGGTCGCGCGGTGGAGGAGCGTCAGTTTGCCAGCACCGCTGCAGCGCTCATGGCGGCGGACGCCGGCGCTGCCATCATTCGCGTTCACGACGTGGCCGCCACGCGCGATGCGCTGATGGTGTGGCGGGCCCTGCGCATCAATTGAATGTCGATTTCGCTCTTGGCTGATACGGCCAGCGGGCTGATAACAAGCCGCCACGAGCGGTGGAGGATGTACCAAATATGAGTCGCAAATACTTCGGCACCGACGGCGTTCGCGGTCGTGTTGGCCTGTCTCCGATCACCCCCGATTTCGTCATGCGCCTTGGCTACGCGGCGGGCACTACGCTTGTGGCACGCGAAAAACTCCGGGACGGCGATCATCCGGCCGTGTTGATCGGCAAGGACACCCGTATTTCCGGGTACATGCTCGAGGCCGCACTCGAAGCCGGCTTTGCCGCGGCCGGCGTGGACGTGATCCTGGCGGGCCCGATCCCGACGCCTGCGGTCGCCTATCTCACCCGGGCGCTGCGCTTGCAGGCGGGCGTGGTGCTTTCGGCTTCACACAACCCGTTCTACGACAATGGCATCAAGTTTTTCTCGGCTGGCGGCGCCAAGTTGCCGGATGCCGTGGAGCGCGAAATCGAAGCGCGCATCGACGAGCCCATGGGGTGCGCCGAATCGGCGCATTTGGGCAAGGCACGTCGCATCGACGATGCCGCGGGGCGTTACATCGAATTCTGCAAAAGCACCTTCCCCAACGATCTTGACCTGCGCGGCCTGCGCATCGTGGTCGATTGCGCCAACGGAGCGGCCTACCACATCGCCCCGAAGGTGTTTCACGAGCTGGGTGCGGAGGTCATTGCCGTCGGCGTCGAGCCGAACGGACGCAACATCAACGATGGCGTCGGCGCTACCCAGCCTGGCCACTTGCGTGAGGCCGTCCTCAAGCATCGTGCCGACATCGGCGTGTCGCTCGATGGCGACGCTGATCGCGTCATGATGTGCGACAGCGAGGGCGAACTCTACGACGGCGACAAGCTGCTGTACGTCATCGCGCGCGCCCAGCATGCGGAAGGGCGTCTCCAGGGCGTGGTCGGTACGCTGATGAGCAATCTCG
Source organism: Uliginosibacterium sp. sgz301328 (assembly GCF_041807905.1). NCBI lineage: Bacteria > Pseudomonadati > Pseudomonadota > Betaproteobacteria > Rhodocyclales > Zoogloeaceae > Uliginosibacterium > Uliginosibacterium sp. sgz301328. Next base: position 132,110 of record NZ_JBGVSA010000007.1, on the reverse strand, counting down.
GCTTCGAGCATGCCATCGCTCGCATGAACGTGCCGTTCTATCGCGCCAAAGTGGGGGATCGGTATGTGCTTGAGATGATGCTGGAGAAGGACTGCAAACTCGGCGGTGAGAACTCGGGTCACATCATCTGCCTGGATCGCCACACCACGGGGGATGGAATCATTTCGGCCCTGCAGGTGCTTGCCGCCCTGCGCCAGAACGAGCTGACGCTCGCAAAGGCGTGTGCGGACCTGGTGTTCTATCCGCAGCGCCTTATCAACGTAAGCCTGCCGGCCGGCTTCGATTGGGCGGGGGATGCTTCGATTCGCGAGTCCGTGACGGCGGCCGAGCGTGAGCTGGGGCAGGAGGGGCGCGTGCTGCTGCGTCCGTCGGGGACTGAGCCCCTGCTGCGCGTAATGGTGGAAGGTGCCGATGGCGAGCAGGTCAATCGCCTGGCCGAGAGCATCGCTACTGCCGTGCGAGTCGCCACCGAGTGATCGGTTTCGTTTCGTGCCGTCCGTGTGGCACGTGCGCGACAGGTGCGAGCCGGATGCCTTTGAGCGGTGCTTGCTTGTGTAATCGTTAGCGGCTACAATCGTCCGTCTTAAATCTTGAATGACTTCCCCTTTTCACATGGGTAGTTTCTGGTTCAATCTCGTTCTGGTTGTGCACATTCTCGTGGGTGTGGCCGTTATCGTCTTTGTGCTCCTGCAGCACGGCAAAGGCGCTGACATGGGTGCATCTTTCGGTGGTGGTTCGGCCGGTAGTCTGTTCGGTTCGTCCGGTTCTGCGAACTTCCTCAGTCGCACGACGGCGATTCTCGCTACGATTTTCTTTATTACGAGCCTGAGCCTGAGTTATCTCTCGTCCGGTGGCCCGCGTGCTCCGCGTTCGGTGATGGAAGGTGTGCATGAGCAATCCGCTCCGGTTTCTGTGCCGGCTGCTCCTGCTCAAGATTCTAAGAATCAGGAAATTCCGAAATAGCCCATATTTGCTTTGCGTCAATTGTGGCGCAGAGTATAATTCGCTCAGTTTTGAGCGTGCCGACGTGGTGAAATTGGTAGACACGCCATCTTGAGGGGGTGGTGGCGAAAGCCGTATGAGTTCGAGTCTCATCGTCGGCACCATGTAATACGAAACGCCCGCAGAAATGCGGGCGTTTTTCCGAGTATTAAAGCGATTGAGTGGGGTTGTATGCTAGAGAACTACTTTCCGGTTCTGCTCTTCATCATAGTCGGGATCGTGGTTGGCATGCTGCCCATCCTCATGGGTTGGGTTATCGCTCCCAATCGTCCCGATGCAGAGAAAAACTCCCCCTACGAGTGCGGCTTCGAGGCCTTCGAAGACGCGCGGATGAAATTCGACGTCCGCTATTACCTCATCGCCATTCTTTTCATTCTGTTTGATCTGGAAGTCGCATTCCTGTTGCCCTGGGCTTCGATTCTCAAGGAAATTGCCGCGACGCCAGCGATTCGCTTGTTTGGTTTCTTCGAAATGCTCATTTTCCTGGGTATTTTGATCGTCGGTTATATCTACGTCTGGAGAAAAGGCGCTCTCGATTGGGAGTGAGTTGCTGAATTAGCCAATATCCTGGCGTAGGGCAGGTCCTTTTGATCGCCCTTTTGTGACTCGCGGATCATTCGTAATTGCTGGTGCAGTTGAATTTCCGCGTGTTTTAAAACGAAGCTCCGGTTTCGTTTGAATTAATCGCTGAGGATTCAGCCAGTGAGTATTGAAGGCGTATTGCGCGAAGGGTTCGTTACCACGACCCTCGATTCGGTCATTAACTGGACGCGCACCGGTTCGCTGTGGCCGATGACTTTTGGTCTGGCCTGTTGTGCAGTCGAAATGATGCACGCAGGGATGTCGCGCTATGACATCGACCGTTTCGGCATCATTTTCCGTCCCAGCCCCCGTCAGTCCGACCTGATGGTGGTTGCCGGCACGCTGTGCAACAAAATGGCGCCGGCGCTGCGCAAGGTCTACGACCAGATGGCCGAGCCGCGCTGGGTCATCTCGATGGGCTCCTGCGCTAACGGCGGCGGCTACTATCACTATTCCTATTCCGTGGTTCGCGGGTGCGATCGCATCGTGCCGGTGGACGTCTATGTTCCGGGTTGCCCTCCGACTGCCGAAGCTCTGCTCTACGGCATCGTGCAACTGCAGAACAAGATCAAGAAAACCTACACCATCGCTCGCTGAGAGGTTCTTTCATGAGTCCCAAGATCGAGCGCCTGGTCGCCACCCTGCAGTCCGTGCTGGGCGAGCGAGTCCATTCGCTGACGCCTGATCGCGGCGAGCTGACGCTTGAAGTCTCCGCTGCCGACTACCTCGAAGTCGCCGAGACTCTGCGTGACCACCCCGAACTGCGCTTCGAGCAATTGATCGACCTGTGCGGCGTCGACTATTCCACCTATGCCGGCAGGCTGCCGCGTAGTGCGCGCTACGCGGCCGTATCGCAACTGTTGTCGGTTACCCACAACTGGCGCCTGCGCCTGCGTGTGTTCGCCCCGGACGATGCTTTCCCCGTGCTGGCTTCCGTCATCGGCATATGGCCGAGCGTCAACTGGTACGAACGCGAGGCGTTCGACCTCGTGGGCATCATGTTCAGTGGTCACCCGGACCTGCGCCGGATCCTGACGGACTATGGCTTCATCGGTCATCCGTTCCGCAAGGATTTTCCGGTGTCGGGCTTCATGGAAATGCGTTACGACCCCGACCAGGCTCGGGTGATTTACCAGCCGGTGACGATCGCGCCGCGCGAAGTGACACCGCGCATCGTGCGCGAAGAGAATTACGGGGACGTCGGCCATGGCTGAGATCCAGAACTACACCATCAACTTCGGTCCGCAGCATCCGGCCGCGCACGGCGTGCTGCGCCTGGTGCTCGAACTCGACGGCGAAGTCGTCGAACGCGCCGATCCGCACATTGGCCTGCTGCACCGCGCGACCGAAAAGCTCGCCGAAACGCGCACGTGGATTCAATCCGTGCCGTACATGGACCGTCTCGACTACGTGTCGATGATGTGCAACGAGCACGCGTACTGCATGGCGATCGAACGTCTGCTCGGCATCGAGGTGCCGGAGCGCGCGCTGTACATCCGCACGATGTTCGACGAAATCACGCGGGTTCTGAACCACCTGATGGGCATCGGCTCGCACGCGTTCGACATCGGCGCGATGACGATGATCCTGTACACCTTCCGCGAGCGCGAAACGCTGATGGACGCCTACGAGGCCGTCTCGGGCGCTCGCATGCATGCGGCGTATTACCGTCCGGGCGGCGTCTATCGCGATCTGCCGGACCAGATGCCGCAATACAAGACGTCGCGCTTCAAGAACGAAGCGACGGTGCGCGAGCTGAACAAGTCGCGCGAAGGCTCGCTGCTCGATTACCTCGACAACTTCTGCGATTACTTTCCGAAAGTCATCGACGAATATCACACGCTGCTGACCGACAACCGTATCTGGAAGCAGCGTACCGTCGGCATCGGCGTGGTCACGCCTGAACGCGCCATGGCGCTGGGCTTTACCGGCCCGATGCTGCGCGGCTCCGGCATTGCGTGGGATCTGCGCAAGAAGCAACCCTACGCGGCCTACGACAAGGTGGACTTCGACGTACCGGTCGGCGTCAACGGCGACTGCTACGACCGCTACCTGTGCCGCATGGAAGAAATGCGCCAGTCGACGAACATCATCCGCCAGTGCGTGCAGTGGCTGCGCGCCAACCCGGGCCCGGTGATCAGCGACAACCACAAGGTGGCTCCGCCTTCGCGCGCGAAGATGAAGGAGAACATGGAAGAGCTGATCCACCACTTCAAGCTCTTTACCGAAGGCATCCACGTGCCCGAGGGCGAGGCCTACGCCGCCGTCGAGCATCCGAAGGGTGAATTCGGCGTGTACGCGATTTCCGATGGCGCCAACAAGCCGTACCGCTTGAAGTTCCGCGCACCGGGCTTCGCGCACCTGTCGGCAATGGACGAGATGGCCCGCGGGCACATGATTGCCGACGTGGTGGCGATCATCGGCACCATGGATATCGTGTTCGGCGAAGTCGACCGCTGATCGACACCCGCGCAAGAGCAGTGGGCGGTCGCCAGCGGCCGCACCAAGACAGAAAGATAAAGTTGATTGCTATGTTGAGTCCTGACTCCCTGCAAAGTATCGACCGGGAAGTGGCCAAGTACCCGGCGGACCAGAAACAGTCCGCCGTCATGGCCGCATTGCGCATTGCCCAGCAGGAGAAGGGCTGGCTGGCGACCGAGACCATCGAATTCGTGGCGCGCTATCTGAGTATTCCGCCGATGGCCGCGATGGAGGTGGCAACCTTCTACAACATGTACGACCTCAAGCCGGTAGGCCGTCACAAGATCACTGTGTGCACCAATCTGCCGTGCGCGTTGTCCGGTGGTGTCGACGCTGCCGAGTACCTCAAGAAAAAGCTCGGTATCGATTTCAACGAGACCACTGCCGATGGCATGTTCACGTTGAAGGAAGGCGAATGCATGGGCGCGTGCGGCGATGCACCTGTCATGCTGCACAACAACCACAAGATGTGCAGTTGGATGACCGAAGAAAAGATCGACGCGTTGATCGATTCATTGAAGGGTGATGCGCAATGACAGAGGCGACCAACCTGACGGGTTTCGGTGTGGTGCTCGACGGCATTGCCGGCGAGAACACCTGGCGCCTGGACGACTACGTCAAGCGCGGCGGCTATGCCGCACTTAAGAAGATCTTCGCCGAAGGCATCACACCCGACACCATCATCGCCGAGGTGAAGAAGTCCTCGTTGCGCGGTCGCGGGGGCGCGGGCTTCCCGACTGGCCTGAAGTGGAGCTTCATGCCGCGTTCGTTCCCCGGCGCCAAGTACGTGTGCTGCAACTCGGACGAAGGCGAACCCGGCACTTTCAAGGATCGCGACATCCTCCGCTACAACCCGCATGCGCTGATCGAAGGCATGATCATCGCCGGCTTCGCCATGGGTTGTGACCGCGGCTACAACTACATCCACGGCGAGATTTTCGAGGTCTACGACCGCTTCGAAGAGGCGCTTGCCGAGGCTCGCAATGCAGGCTTCCTTGGCAAGAACATCCTGGGCAGCGAGTTCAGTTTCGAACTGTTCGCGCACCATGGTTACGGCGCCTATATCTGCGGCGAAGAGACCGCGCTGCTCGAGTCGCTCGAAGGCAAGAAGGGGCAGCCGCGCTTCAAGCCGCCGTTCCCGGCGAGCTTTGGTCTGTACGGTAAGCCGACGACCATCAACAACACCGAAACCTTCGCGTCGATCCCGTACATCATCCGCGAAGGTGGCGAAGCGTTCCTGAACCTGGGCAAGCCCAACAACGGCGGCACCAAGCTGTTCTCGGTGTCGGGCCACGTCAATCGCCCCGGCAACTACGAAATCCCGCTGGGTACGCCGTTCTCGACGCTGCTCGAAATGGCTGGCGGCATGCGTGGTGGCCGCAAGCTCAAGGCGGTGATTCCGGGCGGGTCGTCTGCGCCCGTGCTGCCCGCCAGCATCATGATGGATTGCACGATGGACTATGACGCCATCGCCAAGGCAGGCTCCATGCTGGGCTCGGGTGCTGTCATCGTGATGGACGAGACGACCTGCATGGTGAAGGCGCTCGAACGCCTGTCGTACTTCTACTTCGAAGAGTCATGCGGTCAATGCACGCCGTGCCGTGAAGGCACCGGCTGGCTGTATCGCATGATCCACCGCATTGAGCACGGCGAAGGCCGGGCGGAAGACATGGACGTGCTGGACAACGTTGCGGAAAACATCATGGGCCGCACCATCTGCGCGCTCGGCGATGCCGCCGCCATGCCGGTGCGCAGCTTCATCAAGCACTTCCGCGAAGAATTCCAATATCACATCGACAACAAGTGCTGTGTCGTGCCGCGCGACGTTCAACGCGCCGGCAGCCAGATCTTCGTCGGCCAGAATTAAGTGGACAGAGAATGCTAGAGATCGAGATCGACGGCAAAACGGTTGAAGTCCCCGACGGCAGCACCGTCATGGACGCCGCCAACAAGGCGGGCGCCTATGTGCCGCATTTTTGCTATCACAAGAAATTGTCCATCGCGGCCAACTGCCGCATGTGTCTGGTGGATGTGGAAAAAGCGCCCAAGGCACTGCCGGCTTGCGCGACGCCCGTCACCAACGGCATGAAGGTCGCCACGCACTCCGAAAAGGCCGTCAAGGCCCAGAAGTCCGTGATGGAGTTCCTGCTGATCAATCACCCGCTGGATTGCCCGATCTGCGACCAGGGCGGTGAATGCCAGTTGCAGGATCTGGCTGTCGGCTACGGTGGTGCAGCTTCGCGCTACAAGGAAGAAAAGCGCGTCGTCTTCAACAAGAACCTCGGTCCGCTCATTTCCACCGACATGACGCGCTGCATTCATTGCACGCGATGTGTGCGCTTCGGCCAGGAAGTGGCTGGCGTGATGGAACTGGGCATGGCCAACCGCGGTGAGCATTCCGAAATCATGGCCTTCGTCGGCCAGACCGTGGATTCCGAACTGTCGGGCAACATGATCGACCTGTGCCCGGTCGGCGCGCTGACCTCCAAACCGTTCCGCTTTGCCGCACGTACCTGGGAACTGGTCCGTCGCAAGTCGGTGAGCCCGCACGATTCGCTGGGCTCCAACCTCGTCGTGCAGGTCAAGCACGACGAAGTCAAGCGCGTGCTACCGCTCGAAAACGAAGACGTCAACGAATGCTGGCTGTCCGACAAGGACCGCTTCTCGTACGAAGGCCTCTACGCCGATGACCGTCTGACCACGCCGATGCTCAAGCACGGCGGCGAATGGCACAGCGTCGATTGGCAGACTGCGCTCGACTACGTGGCCAAGAGCCTGCGCGGCGTGGCCGCCGATCATGGCGCCGATGCTATCGGTGCGCTGGTGTCGCCGCATGCCACGGTCGAAGAGATGTTCCTCGTGCAAAAGCTGGTGCGTGCACTGGGCTCGGACAACGTCGACTTCCGCCTGCGCCAGAGCGACTTCTCGCTCGACGGCAAACTCGCCGGCGCACCATGGCTGGGCATGCCGGTGGCCGCACTGTCGGATCTCGACGGCGCGCTGGTGATCGGCAGCTTCCTGCGCAAAGATCACCCGCTGATCGCGCAACGCCTGCGCCAGGCTGGCAAGAAAGGCGGCAAGCTCGCTCGCATCCACGCTTCCGCCGACGACCTGAACATGGTGCTGGCCGCCGATGCCATCGTGGCGCCGAGCGAATTCGTGCGGGTACTCGCTGAAGTGGTCAAGGCTGCGGCCAATGGTGCAGACATCGGCGACGACGCGCGCAATGCAGTGGCTGCCGCCGCCGACAGCGATGCCGCCAAGGCCATCGTCGCAGCGCTCACCAACGGTGAGAAGCGCGCCGTGTTGCTCGGCAACTACGCCGTGCAGCATCCGGACTACGCCGCCATCCACGCACTGGCGCAAGAACTGGCCCGCCTGACCGGCGCCTCTTTTGGTGTCATCGGCGAAGCGGCCAACTCCGTCGGCGGCTATCTTGCCAAAGCCGTGCCGGCCAACGGCAAGAACGCTGCTGCCATGCTGGCATCGCCGCTCAAGGCCTACATCGTCGTGGGCAACGATCCGTTCCTCGACACCGCCGATGGCGCACAAGCGCGCGCGGCTCTGGCACAGGCCGCGACGGTCATCCATCTGGGCAGCTTCGCGGGCGATGCGCCCGAATACGCCGACGCCATGTTGCCGATCGCGCCCTTCACCGAAACCTCCGGCACGTTCGTGAATGCCGAAGGCCGTGCGCAATCGTTCAATGCGGTTGCCAAGCCTGTCGGAGAAACCCGTCCGGCCTGGAAGGTGTTGCGCGTGCTGGGTAACGTGCTGGGCCTCGAAGGCTTTGACTACGAATCGTCCGAAGACGTGCGCCGCGAAGCGCTGCCGGCAGACATCGCCGCTGCACTGGACAACACGGCCAGTGGCGTCGAGATCAAGGCGATCGCTGCGGTCGGCGTGCAACGCGTGGCCGACGTGCCGGTGTACTTCGCCGACCCGCTGGTTCGCCGGGCGCCCTCGCTGCAGAAGACCCGAGACGCCAAGGCGCCCGCGATGCGTGCCAACGCTGCAACGCTGGTATCGCTTGGTCTGCAAGCCGGCGTCGAAGCGCGTGTGCGTTCAAAGATGGGGCAGGTGCAACTGCCCGTGGTGGCCGACGAATCGGTGGCGGGGGGGTGCGTGCGCATCGCCGCCGCACACGCCTCGACTGCGGTACTTGGCGCAATGTTTGCTGAACTCAGCGTGGAGTGTGCCTGATGGATTCGCTGCTGCAACCCGTCGCCACGTTCCTGGGCCCGCTGTGGGTGCCCGTGTGGACCCTGGTGAAGATCATCTGCATCGTGGCGCCGCTGTTCGGTGCCGTGGCCTACATGACGCTGGCCGAACGCAAGATCATCGGTTTCATCCAGGAACGTATCGGCCCCAACCGCCTTGGTCCGTGGGGCCTGCTGCAGCCGCTCGCCGATGGCGTGAAGCTGCTGTTCAAGGAAGTGATCATCCCCAGCAACTCCAGCAAGGGTCTGTTCCTGCTGGCCCCGGTGCTGGCCTTTGCGCCGGCATTGGCTGCCTGGGCGGTGGTGCCGTTCAGTGACACCCTTGTGCTCGCCAACGTCAACGCCGGCTTGCTGTACGTGATGGCCATCGCTTCGATGGGTGTGTATGGCGTGATCGTTGCCGGCTGGGCGTCCAACTCCAAGTACGCGTTCATCGGCGCCATGCGCGCCGCTGCACAGATGGTGTCGTATGAACTCGCCATGGGCTTCGCACTGGTGTGCGTGCTAATGATTTCCGGTTCGCTGAACCTGTCGGAGATCGTGGGCGGGCAGGGCCGGGGCTACTTCGCCAGCATGGGCGTGGGCTTCCTGTCGTGGAACTGGATTCCGCTGTTCCCCATGTTCCTGGTGTATTTCATTTCCGGCCTGGCCGAAACCAACCGGGCACCGTTCGACGTGGTCGAAGGCGAATCCGAAATCGTCGCCGGTCACATGATCGAGTATTCGGGCATGGCGTTCGCGCTGTTCTTCCTGGCCGAATACGCCAACATGATCCTGATCTCGGCGCTGACCGCCACTTTCTTCCTGGGTGGCTGGCTGTCCCCGGTGGGCTTCCTGCCGGATGGCATCGTCTGGCTGTTGGCCAAGACCAGCTTCCTGCTGTTCTGTTTCCTGTGGATCCGCGCGACGTTCCCGCGTTTCCGTTACGACCAGATCATGCGCCTGGGCTGGAAGGTATTCCTGCCGTTGTGCCTGGTGTGGTTGTTGGTGATCGGCGTCTGGATCATGTCGCCGCTGTCGATTTGGAAGTAAGAGGCCGTCAATGGGCGCAGTAAACGAATTTTTCGGCAGCATTCTGCTCAAGGAGCTGGTGAAAGGCCTGGCGCTGACCGGTCGTCACCTCTTCGCGAAGAAGCTGACCATTCAGTTCCCGGAAGAGAAGACGCCGATGTCGCCGCGCTTCCGTGGCCTGCACGCCTTGCGCCGTTATCCCAACGGCGAAGAGCGCTGCATCGCGTGCAAGCTGTGCGAAGCGGTCTGCCCGGCAATGGCGATCACCATCGAGTCCGACCAACGTGATGACGGCACGCGCCGCACGACGCGCTACGACATCGACCTGACCAAGTGCATCTTTTGCGGTTTCTGCGAAGAAGCCTGCCCGGTCGACGCCATCGTCGAGACGCGCGTGCTCGAGTACCACGGCGAGAAGCGCGGTGACCTGTACTACACCAAGCAGATGCTGCTGGCCGTGGGCCAGAAGTACGAAGAAGAAATCGCCCGCGACCGCGAGGTCGAGGCCAAGTACCGCTGATGGCTGAATCGGACCGACGGGTTATCTAAATGGAATTTTCACTTTTCGCCTTTTACGCCTTTGCCGCCGTCGTGCTCTTCGCCGGCATCCGCGTGATCACCTCGCGCAATCCGGTGCACGCGGCGCTGTACCTGGTGCTGGCGTTCTTCACGACCGGCTGCATCTGGATGCTGATGCATGCGGAGTTTCTCGCCATCGCCATCGTGCTCGTGTATGTCGGCGCGGTGATGGTGCTGTTCCTGTTCGTGGTGATGATGCTCGACATCAATCTCGATCGCGTGCGCGAAGGCTTCTGGCAGTACCTGCCGGTGGGCCTCGTGGTCGGCCTGCTGATGGTCGCCGAGATGGTGGTGGTGCTCAACGGCACGTACTTCAAGCTCGACGCCGCTCCGCCCCCGGGTGTGCCGGCCGCATCGTTCTCGAACACGCAGGAACTGGCTCGCGAGCTGTTCACCAACTACGTGTATCCGTTCGAGCTGGCGTCGCTGATCCTGACGTTGGCGATGGTGGCCGCCGTGGCGCTGACGCTGCGCCGCCGCGCCAATACCGCACGCTACATGAAGCCGGACGAACAGATCGCCGTGAAGGCCGCCGACCGCATGCGCATCGTGAAGATGCAGACCGAAAAAGACGAATAACGGACAGGCTCGGAGAATCGATACATGCTTCCGCTCTCACACGTCCTGATCCTTGGGGCACTGCTGTTCGCCATCAGCGTGGTGGGTATCTTCCTGAACCGGAAGAACCTCATCGTGCTGCTGATGGCCATCGAACTCATGCTGCTGTCGGTGAACATGAACTTCGTGGCCTTCTCGACCTACATGGGCGACACGGCCGGCCAACTGTTCGTGTTCTTCATCCTGACCGTGGCAGCGTCCGAGTCGGCGATCGGTCTGGCGATCCTGGTTGTGCTGTTCCGCAACCTGCGCACGATCCACGTCGATGACCTCGACAGCCTGAAGGGTTGAGACCAGAACAATGACAATGCAAAGCCTCTACCTCACCGTGCCCCTGGCGCCGCTCGCCGGCTCCATCCTCGCGGGCCTCTTCGGCAAGACCATCGGTCGCACCGCCTCGCATTGGGTAACGATCCTCGGCGTGGCCATCGCCTTTGTCGCATCGTTCCTGATCTTTCGCGACGTGCAGGCCGGCAATACCTTCAACGGCAGCCTCTACACCTGGGCAGTGGCAGGCGGTCTCAAGCTGGAGGTCGGCTTCCTCATCGACCAGTTGACGGTGATGATGATGCTCGTGGTGACCTTCGTGTCGCTGATGGTGCACATCTACACCATCGGCTACATGTCTGAAGACCCCGGCTACCAGCGTTTCTTCAGCTACATCTCGCTGTTCACGTTCTCGATGCTCATGCTGGTCATGAGCAACAACTTCCTGCAACTGTTCTTCGGTTGGGAAGCGGTGGGCCTGGTGTCGTACCTGCTGATCGGTTTCTGGTACACGCGCCCGACAGCGATCTACGCCAACCTCAAGGCTTTCCTGGTCAACCGCGTCGGTGACTTCGGCTTCCTGCTGGGCATCGGCCTGATCGCCGCCTTCGCCGGCACGCTCAACTACGCTGAAGTTTTTGCCAAGGCTTCGCAATTGGCCACGTTGACGGTGCCGGGTACCGGCTGGCCGATGATGACGGCGATCTGCATCTGTCTGTTCATCGGCGCCATGGGCAAGTCGGCGCAAGTACCGCTGCACGTATGGCTGCCCGATTCGATGGAAGGCCCGACGCCGATCTCCGCGCTGATCCACGCCGCCACCATGGTGACGGCCGGCATCTTCATGGTCACGCGCATGTCGCCGCTGTTCGAGCTGTCCGAAGCTGCGCTGTCGTTCGTGATGGTGATCGGTGCGACCACCGCGCTGTTCATGGGCTTCCTCGGCATCATCCAGAACGACATCAAGCGCGTGGTGGCGTACTCCACGCTCTCGCAGCTCGGCTACATGACGGTGGCGCTCGGCGCTTCCGCTTACTCGGCCGCCGTGTTCCACCTGATGACGCACGCCTTCTTCAAGGCGCTGCTGTTCCTTGGTGCCGGTTCGGTCATCATCGGCATGCACCACGACCAGGACATCCGCAACATGGGTGGCCTGTGGAAGTACATGCCCATCACGTGGTTCACCTCGCTGGTGGGTTCGCTGGCGCTGATCGGCATGCCGTTCCTGTCGGGCTTCTACTCGAAGGATTCGATCATCGAGGCGGTGCAACTGTCGCACCTGTGGGGCGCCAGGTACGCGTACTTCTGCGTCATCGCCGGTGTGTTCGTGACAGCTTTCTACTCGTTCCGCATGTACTTCCTGGTCTTCCACGGCAAGGAGCGCTTCGGTCAGGCTCACGCGCATGACGACCACGCTCACGATGCGCACGACCCGCATGAGTCGAACGAAGAAGAAACGCACGGCGATGAGCATCACCATGGTCTGGCACCGGGGCAGAAGCCGCACGAGTCGCCGTGGGTCGTGTGGCTGCCGCTGGTGCTGCTGGCGATTCCGTCAGTGGTGATCGGCGCCTTCACGATCGAGCCGATGCTGTTCGGCGAATGGTTCAAGGGCGTGGTGTTCGTGGCCGACGCACACAATGTGCTGCACGAGCTGGGCGAAGAATTCCACGGTGCCGCCGCGATGGGCCTGCATGGTCTGACGACCGCGCCGTTCTGGCTGGCGCTGGCCGGCGTCGTGGTGTCGTGGTTCTTCTACATCAAGCGCCCGGACATTCCGGCAGCCATCAAGAACCGCTGTGGCTTCATCTACACGATTCTCGACAACAAGTACTACTTCGATCGCTTCAACGAAATCGTCTTCGCTGGCGGTGCGCGTCTGCTGGGCCGCAGCCTGTGGCGCGCCGGCGACCAGACGCTGATCGATGGCGTAGCGGTCAACGGTACGGCGGGCCTGGTCGGCGCGATTTCGCGCCTGTCGCGCTACATCCAGACCGGTCTCGTGTACCAATACGCGTTCTGGATCATCATCGGGGTGGTGGTGATGCTGTGGGCATTCAAGCCCTGGGGCCTTGGCCTCTAAGCGGCACTCTGTGCGACGAATAAACCAAAGAAAGACGGAAAAATTCAGATGAACGGAGTGCCATACCTCAGTCTTGCAATCTGGGTGCCGATTGTCGGCGGCCTGCTGGCGCTTGCCACGGGGCGGGATCGCGACGCGGCTGCGCGTTGGATCTCCCTGATTGCCGCCGTTGCCGGCTTCCTCGTCACGCTGCCGCTCTACGCGCACTTCAATGCGGCCACGAGCGAGATGCAGTTTGTCGAAGCCAGACAATGGATCCCGTACTTCAACGTCAACTACACGCTGGGCGTGGATGGCATCTCGATGCCGTTCCTGTTGCTCAACAGCTTCATCACGGTGATCGTGGTGCTCGCCGGATGGGAAGTGATCCAGACCAAGGTGTCGCAATACCTGGCGGCCTTCCTGATCATGTCGGGTCTCATGAACGGCATCTTCTCGGCCCTCGATGGCGTGCTGTTCTACGTGTTCTTCGAAGCCTCGCTGATCCCGCTGTACCTGATCATCGGTATCTGGGGCGGCCCGAACCGTGTGTATGCCGCGATCAAGTTCTTCCTCTACACGCTGCTCGGCTCGCTGCTGATGCTGCTGGCGTTCATCTACCTGTTCCAGAACTCGGGTGGCAGTTTCAGCATCCTCGACTGGCACCAGATGCGCATCCCGCAACTGGCGCAGACCTGCATCTTCTTCGCCTTCCTCGCGTCGTTCGCGGTCAAGGTGCCGATGTGGCCGGTGCACACATGGTTGCCGGACGCCCACGTCGAAGCGCCCACCGGCGGTTCAGTGGTGCTGGCTGCCATCGCGCTGAAACTCGGTGCCTACGGTTTCCTGCGGTTCTCGCTGCCCATCGTGCCGGATGCTGCGCGTGAATTTGCTCCGCTCATGATCGGCCTGTCACTCATCGCCGTGATCTACATCGGCTTTGTGGCGCTCGTGCAGACTGACATGAAGAAACTGGTGGCGTACTCGTCGATCTCGCACATGGGCTTCGTGACCCTGGGCTTCTTCATGTTCAACCAGATCGGCGTCGAAGGCGCGCTGGTGCAGATGATCTCCCATGGCTTCGTGTCGGGCGCCATGTTCCTGTGTATCGGCGTGCTGTACGACCGCATGCACAGCCGCAACATCGCCGACTACGGCGGCGTGGTGAACGTCATGCCCAAGTTCGCGGCATTCTTCATGCTGTTCGCGATGGCCAACTCGGGCCTGCCGGCCACCAGCGGTTTCGTCGGCGAGTTCATGGTCATCCTGGGCGCTGTGCAGTTCAACTTCTGGACCGGCTTTGCCGCGGCGACGACGCTGATCCTGGGCGCGGCCTACACGCTGTGGATGTACAAGCGTGTGGTGTTCGGCGCCATTGGCAACTCGCACGTGGCTGAACTGCTCGACATCAATCGCCGCGAGTTTCTTTTCCTGGCGTTGCTGGCGATCTGCGTGCTGGCGATGGGTCTGTACCCGTTCCCCGTCACGGAAGTCATGCATGTCTCGGTGGGCGACCTGCTGAGCCACGTTGCGCAAAGCAAGCTGCAATGAGCGCATATCCGCATCAAGACGAATAAGTACACAGGCGCAAGATGGACTTTCAGATCCCTAACTTCTACCCCGCGATTGCCGAGATCTTCCTGGCCGGCATGACGGTGCTCGTGTTGTTGCTGACTGCGCTGATGAAGCGGGGCGCGGCGAGCATGGCCTACTATCTGGCGCAGTTCGCGGTGCTGGCGACCGGCTTCATCGCTTTCTTCACGAGCGGCGAGGTGGGCTTCACCTTCGGCAACATGTACATCGACGACTCGGTCGGCGATCTGCTCAAGGTTTTCTCCAGTTTCGGCACAGCGCTGGTGTTGCTGTACAACCGTCGCTACATGGCCGATCGCAACCTGGAGACGCCCGAGTACTACATGCTGGTCATGTTCGTGCTGCTCGGTATCTGCGTGCTGATTTCCGCTGGCAGCCTGATCACCGTGTATCTCGGCCTCGAACTGCTGTCGCTCGGGTCCTACGCGCTGGTGGCCATCGATCGTGACTCCCCGCGTGCGACCGAAGCCGCGATGAAGTACTTCGTGCTGGGTGCACTGGCTTCCGGGCTGCTGCTCTACGGTATTTCGATGGTGTACGGCGCGACCGGCACGCTGTCGATCATCGACGTGGCGCGCGCACTGTTCGAAGGCCAGGCCAACCGCACTGTGCTGTTGTTCGGTCTGGTGTTCGTCGTGGCCGGCGTGTGCTTCAAGCTGGGCGTGGTGCCGTTCCACATGTGGATTCCCGACGTCTATCAAGGCGCGCCGACGTCGATCACCTTGCTGGTGGCCTCGGCCCCGAAGGTTGCGGCCTTCGCCATGGCATTCCGTCTGCTGGCGATCGGCATGTGGGATCTGGCCGATCAGTGGCAGACCATGCTGCTGTTCGTGGGCATCTTCTCGATCATCCTGGGCAACCTCGCTGCCATCGCGCAGAGCAACATCAAGCGCATGCTGGCGTACTCGGGCATCTCGCACATGGGCTTCCTGCTGCTGGGTTTTGCCTGCGGCGTGGTCGATGGCGAGCGTCACTTCGTCTACAACGCCTACGGTTCGGCGATGTTCTATTCGCTGACCTACCTGATCTCCACGCTGGCGGGCTTCGGCATCCTGTTGCTGCTGTCGCGTGCCGGTTTCGAAGCCGAGAACATCGACGACCTCAAGGGCCTGAACCGCCGTTCGAGCTGGTGGGCCGCGATGATGGCGATCGTCATGTTCTCGATGGCGGGCATTCCGTTCTTCGTCGGCTTCTTCTCGAAGTTCTTCATCCTGCAATCGGTCATCTCGGCCGGCCACTGGTGGACCGCCGTGGTGGCCGTGGTGTTCTCGCTGATCGGTGCCTACTACTACCTGCGCGTGGTGAAGGTGATGTTCTTCGATGAGCCGACCGAAACCGAATCCATCGGCGGGGGCTGGGGCGTGCGCACGGTCCTGTCGCTGAACGTGCTGGGCCTGGCTGCGCTCGGCCTGTTCCCGGGCTGGCTCATGCAGTTGTGCGTCGTCCTGCTGCGCAACTCCATCTGATCGGCGGGGAAGGGCGATGAGCATCGAAGTCGGGCGCGTGGTTCTGCTCCTTCTGTTCATCGCCGCCGCCAACCTGCCGTTCTTCACGCAGCGCATCTTCGGTCTCGTGCCCCTGCGGCGCGAAACCAAACCCTTCTTCATCATTCTGGCCGAATGGCTGGTGCTGTTCGCGCTCATGGGCGGCATCAGCGCGCTGATCGAAACGCGCCTCTACGGCAGCCTCTACCCGCAGGGCGGGCATTTCTACTTCATCGGCCTGTTCCTGTTCGCGGTCTTCGCCTTTCCCGGCTACGTATTCCGCTACCTGCTGGGCCGCACCCACAAGGGCGGTCGCCAGACGCCGGCGCGCTGACGCGCTTTTCCGGCGTCCGTTCGAGAACTCAGCGCAGCGGTGCGGTATCCTTGTGGCCGCCGTGGCGGCACCCATTCAAGGATATCGATGAGTTCCAACAGCGCCTACCTGCCCGAAGTCCGCGCCCAGTACGAGGCATTGCCATACCCTCCGTGCGATCCGGAAGACGATCGCAAGCGGCTGGCCCGTACCTGGCTGGACGACCTGCCCATGATCAACCACTACTGCTTTGCCGGTCGGCAGAGCTTTGGTGAGGGCTTCCGCGTGCTGGTCGCGGGCGGCGGCACCGGGGATGCGACGATCTTCCTCGCTGAGCAGTTGCGCAGCACCGACGCACGTATCGTGCACGTCGACCTGAGCGAGGCGAGCATTGCCATCGGCCGCCGCCGTGCCGAAATCCGTGGGCTCGACAACATCGAGTGGATTCACGATTCGCTCCTGCGCTTGCCCGAATTGGGGCTTGATGCGTTCGATTACATCAACTGCAGTGGCGTACTCCATCACCTTGCCGACCCGGACGCCGGCCTGCGCGCGTTGCGCTCCGTGCTCAAGCCCGGCGGCGCGCTCGGCATTCTCGTGTACGGCAGCTACGGCCGCACCGGCGTCTACCAGATGCAGTCGCTCATGCGCCTGGTGAATGAGGGGGCAGACGACGTTCAACGCAAGATCGACACCGCGCGCGACATGCTGGCGGCGCTGCCCGACGGCAACTGGTTCAAGCGCGGAGAAGACCTCTACAACGACCACGAGCACGGCGACGCGGGAATCTACGATCTATTGCTGCATTCCCAGGATCGTGCCTATACGGTTAGCGAACTGTTCGCGTGGTTCCACGATCAGCATGGAATGCACCTGTCATTCACTGACGTGCAGCGCGGGCGCGCACCGTACCTGCCGCACCTGGTACTGAAGCCGGGGCAGGGCGGAAAGCTTGCCGAACGTCTGCGTGCATTGCCCGCGCGGCGCCAGTACGAAATCGCCGAACTGATCGGCGGTTCGATCACCCGGCACTGCTTCTACGCGACCTCGGCCGCGACGGACGTGGCGCCCTATGGCGACGCCGACTACGTGCCGTTCTTTTTCCACGACCGACTCAACGGCGGCATGCTGGCCGACATTTTCGACGCGGCCAAGAAGGGCAAGCCAGTGATCCTGCAGCACGCGCCCTCGGGCACGGTGTCGCAGATCGACGCTGGCAAGTTCGCCAGCCGCGTGCTTCGCCAGATCGACGGCAAGCGCAGTTTCGGCGAGATCTTCGAGATCGTCCGCCGAGCGCTGCCGAGCTACGCCGATCGGCCCGATGACGCCACCCTGTTTGCGGACTTCCGCGACACCTTCGACGCGCTCAACGCCATTGATCGCCTGCTGCTGAGACACCGCACCGCCGCGTCGCTCGCCGCGCCGGCCTGAGCCATATACCGACTGCCTGCTTGTGGAATGACGACATGGAATCACTGAACGAAGAGCGCATCGACGGTGCGCGCGTGTACGAAGGCAAGCTGCTCAAGATCGACTGCGACCGCATCCGCCTGCCGGACGGGAGCGAGTCATGGCGCGAATTCGTACGCCATCCGGGCGCGGCCATCGTGATCGCCGAGACGCGCCCGGGCGTGCTGGTCATGGAGCGCCAGTTTCGCTATCCGGTCGGCCGCGTGTTCATCGAACTGCCGGCCGGTAAGCTGGACAGCGATGAAGACCCGATTGTCTGCGCCCAACGCGAACTGCTCGAAGAAACGGGCTATTCCGCCACCGAATGGCGCCATCTCGGCACCATGCATACGTGCATCGGCTATTCGGACGAACGCATCGAGATATTCCTTGCGCGCGGCCTGACCTTGGGCGCCCAGCAACTGGACGAAGGGGAATTCCTCGAAGTCTTCGAGATGTCGCTGGACGAGGCCGAGCAGGCCGTGCTCGATGGCCGCATCACCGATGCCAAGACCATCACCGGCCTGTTCTGGGCCCGCAAGGTGCTGGGCTGACCGACGCCAGTAGACCACTCTCCGACGACGTTCCCGGCTCGAACAGCCGCGCCCGGTGCTGTAAGTCAAGCCGGGCGATCGCCCGCCGCCGCGATGCGAAATCGCCACATTTGTCGGGCGGTCGTGTGTGTCGTTGATGCGCGTCAATAAATGTGTCCTGTAGAATAGGCCCCGATCTGCCGTCCCGGACTTGTGCGAAGCGGACCACCGCCGCGCGAGGGAGACTCCGGCGCCAGATCACGCCGCATTGGCGTCTGCGGACATAACAACAGAACGAACAGAGAGAAGTCATGAAGACATCGGCAGTGCTGTCGGTGGTGGGTCTGGCTCTTACTCTGTCCACGGCTCATGCCGCGGACATGCGGGCGCAGATCGGCCAGAAGAAGATTTCAATGTGCATCGGCTGTCACGGCATCCCCGGATACCGCACGGCCTTCCCCGAGGTCTACTCGGTGCCCAAGCTCGGCGGGCAGCACGCGGCCTATATCGTTGCCGCACTCAAGGCCTACAAATCGGGCGAGCGCGATCACGCAGACATGCGCAGCATCGCCAATTCGCTCTCTGACCGCGACATGGAAGAGATCGCGGCCTACTACGCCAAGGCCAAGTGAGGCGCGCCATGATCCGTACATTCTTCATCGCGCTGACGGCCGCTGCCGTGCTGTTGTCCCAATCCGCCGTCGCCGCTGGTGACCCGGTTCGCGGCAAGGCCAAATCGGCCGCCTGCGCGGCCTGCCACAACGTCGACGGCAACAGCCAGATGCCGATCTACCCGCGGCTGGCCGGACAGAACGCCGACTACCTGGTCCATGCACTCTCGTCCTACCAGAACGGCCGCCGCAAGAACGAGATCATGAAGGGCATGGCCGCGGCGTTGAGCGCGCAGGACATCCAGGACCTGGCCGCCTATTTCTCCGCGCAGAACGGCCTCATCGCCAAGCGCTGATCGCTGTGCGTCCGGCGCCCGCGCCATGGGTGGCGGGTGCCGTGCCTTGGGAGGCTGCGCGGGGCAGGGGTACACTTGCGCGATGACGATCAGACCCGCCACGCCTGCCGACATTCCGGCCATCACTGCCATCTACCGGCACTACGTTCTCAACGACACGGCAACCTTCGAAGAAGAGGCCCCTTCCGACGCTGAAATGCGCGGGCGGTTCGACAAGATCGTCGGGGCTGGCCTGCCTTACGTCGTTGCGGACGACAACGGCCACATCGAAGGCTACGCGTATCTCAACTACTTTCGCACGCGCAGCGCGTATCGCTTCACGCTCGAAGACTCCGTCTACCTCGACCCCGCCGCGACCGGCAAAGGGCTCGGCTCGGCACTGCTGCAACGCTTGCTGGAGGATGGCGAACGTTGGGGCGCGCGACAGATCGTCGCGGTGATCGGCGGCAACAATCCGGCCTCCGTCGCGCTGCATCGTCGCTTCGGATTTGAAGATGTCGGCGTCATGAAAAACGTCGGCCTCAAGTTCGGCCAGTGGCTGGATACGCCGATCCTGCAAAAGCAGCTTGGCGACGGCTCGATCTCTGCCTGAAGTATTCGGGCCATTGCAGGACAGGGTTGCGCCCGAGCGGGCGTAGAATGGCGCCCCGTGCGCCGAACTATCCGCGCGCAGGTCTGTCTGTTGGGCGGAGTGTGTGTCTCACGAGGACGTCACGCTCGCCCCAAGAGGCAACGCCTCATTCGCCAATCCCGCTGTCCAGTGAGCTTCCATGAAAATCTTCTCGCGACTCTTCGCCCTCGTGCTGTGCCTTGCCGTACAGATGCCCGTCCACGCCGCTTCAGCTATGCCGGTCGCGCCCACGCTGGCCGCACGATCGTGGATGCTGTATGACGTCACCAGCGAGCAGGTGCTCGCCGCGGAGAAGCCCGACGAGCGTGCCGAGCCTGCTTCGCTCACCAAGCTGATGACGGCCTACGTGGTCTTCGATGCGCTCAAGAACAAGACCATCACCCTCGAACAGCAAGTGCCGGTGTCGGAGAAGGCATGGCGCATGGTCAAGTCGGGCTCGGCAATGTTCATCGAGCCGCGCCGCCCGGTGACGGTGGATGAACTCATCCACGGCATGATCATCCAGTCGGGCAACGACGCCAGCGTGGCGCTGGCGGAACTCGTGGGCGGCACCGAAGAGAATTTCGCGGCGATGATGAACCGCACCGCCGCGCGTCTGGGGCTGACCGGCACGCACTACAAGAACGCCACCGGGCTGACGGAAGAGGGCCACTACACGACGCCGCGCGACCTGGCCAAGCTGGCTTCGGCGATCATCCACGACTTCCCGCAGTATTTCCCGATCTACTCGCAGAAAGAGTACACGTACAACAAGATCAAGCAGCCCAATCGGAACCGCCTGCTGTGGGCCGATCCGTCCGTCGACGGCATGAAGACTGGCCACACTGACGCTGCAGGCTATTGCCTGGTGTCGACCGCGCATCGCGGCCAGCGTCGCGTCATCTCGGTCGTGATGGGTACCGTGTCGGAGAGCGTGCGCGCCCAGGAATCGATGAAGCTGCTCAACTTCGGGTTCGCTGCGTACGACACACCGCGCCTGTATGCCGCCAATCAGCCGGTGCGTAACGTGCGCGTATGGCAGGGCAAGACCAACGAAGTTGCGGCAGGCTTTGCGCGCGACGTGTTCGTCGCCGCACCGCGCGACGCAGCCAAGGACGTCAAGCAGGAGTTCGTGGTCAATCCGCAACTGGTGGCGCCCATCGCCAAGGGCGCGACGGTCGGCACGCTCAAGCTCAGCCTCGGTGGACAGGTGCTGGGCAGCTATCCGGTCGTGGCCCTGCAGGACGTGCAGCAAGCCGGTTGGTTTGGCCGTGTCTGGGACTCGCTGCGGATGAAAATCGGCAAGTAAGTCGCCCCGGGCGGAGCGCTTCGCCGCGTTCCGCCGCCCAGCCATCATGGATCGGAACAGCCACATGGCCTCGTCGCAGGGTACCGCCGACTACCTGTTGTCACAGATCGCCACTGCGGGGAAGGTCTCGGCGCGCAGAATGTTCGGCGAATACGCGATCTACTGCGACGACAAGACCGTGGCGCTGCTCTGCGACGAGCAGCTCTTCGTCAAGAAGCTGCCCGTCGTGGCCGAATTTCTCGGGCCTTGCGAAGAAGGCTTTCCCTATCCCGGCGCCAAACCGTGGTTCGTCATCTCGGGCGAGCGTTGGGAAGACCACGAATGGATGACGCAGCTCGTCAAGCTGATCGCTGCCGCACTGCCTGCTCCCAAGCAGAAGACCTCGCGCAAGAAACGCTGATTCGTTCGTGTCAGAGCGGCCTGGCCGCGATCGGGCTGGATGAGCGCACGAAGTTGCCGCCGCCCAGATGGTGGATGGTGTGCAGATCGGTGTTTGCGTCGTCGAAGCGCCAGCGTCCGTCGTGGAACACCCGCGCATCGGCCGCGGCAGATACGACTTCCGCAAAGCAGGTGTCGTAGGCATCTTCCGTGTGCGGCTCGCGGACGAGACGACATTCCATCCAGGCCACGCAGCCCTCTTCGATCAGCGGCATGCCCAGTACGGGGCCGCGAGCAGCTTCGATATTGAAGCGGGCGAACTTATCGCCGTCGCGCCCGCTCACGCTGCCGACGGCGTAAGCCAGATCGATTCCCGTCACGCACGGAATGCACACGGCGAACGCGCCACTGGCCGTCATCAGCTCGCGCGTCCAGGTGTGCTTGTCGATCACGATCGCGATACGTGGCGGCGTGAACTCCACCGGCATCGACCATGCTGCCGCCATCACGTTGCGGCGATCGGCGGCGGCACTGGTGACTAATACGGTCGGGCCGTGGTTGATGAGGCGGCTGGCGTGCTCGAGCGCGACGGGCTGAAAGTGCGACATGAAAGCGTATGGCAGGACAGAAGCGACGATTGTACTGCCGTCGCTCCCGGCCGCCTTACAGCACCAGCGCGTCGCCCGGCAGGGACTTGGCCTGCTCCAGTCGCGAGACGGTTGCGCGCAGGTCGAGGTTGATGTCGCGCTTGAGCGTGCTGGCGCGTTCGCGCAGATCGGGCAGGCTGACATTCACTTCATCGCCCGTCGCGGCGAAGGCAATCACGTTGCCGCTGTCGCACGACGGAAATGCCATCGAGCGGCCATCAAAGGCTTGCGCGAGCCGGTCGAGCGCTGGTTTGTACTTGCGTGCGCGGCCAAACAGGTTGGTGGCGAGCAGGCCATCGTCGGCCAGACGCGCGCGGCATGCCTGGTAGAACGGCAGTGAATCGAGTGCGCCGACGCGGGCGTTCTCGTCGTAGCCGTCGATCAGGATGTAGTCGAAACTCGGGCGGCTGCGTTGGATGTACTCGGCGCCGTCGCCGATCACGATGCGCAGACGGGCGTCTTCTTCAGGCAGCTTGAAGAACTGCCGCGCGGCCGCGACAACGCCGGGCGAGATTTCCACGACGGTGATCTTCGCGTCCGGCAGGCGCCAATAGCAGAACTTGGTGAGCGAGGCGGCACCGAGTCCGACGAGCAGGATGCGGCGCGGCGTGCGCTCGCGCATCAGCAGACCCGCCATCATTTCGCGCGTGTAGGCCAGCTCCAGATCGATGGGGCGGCGCACGCGCATCGCGCCCTGTACCCACTCCGAGCCGAAGTGCAGGTAGCGCACGCCGGCTTCTTCGCTGATGTCGATGGCGTACTCAGACATCGGCTCCCCTTGTCGCCGCGAGGTGCCTTCCGTCGTGCAAGGCGCACGCATTTATCATTTTCTGATGCATCTTGATATTGTAGATAACCTGTATTCGTGCGCCGGTGGGGCATTTGCCATGGCGCGCATCGTTCAATCCCCGGCGGCTCCCGCTCCTCATCCGCCGGACGTCGCCCGAGGCCCGCATGCTGGTTCGTTCCGTCGTCACCCTCTTGTCGCTCTTCTACCTGCAGGCTACCGTGGCGGCCGACCTCAAGGGGTGGGTGCTGGAGGACAGCCAGTATCCCACGTACCAGGGCCTGGCTGGTTTCTTCAGCACACTCAACCAGCGTTCCGGCGGCCGCTTTGCCGGCAAGATCGGCGGACGCGACGATGTGGGCAACCAGAAGAAGATCGTGCCGATGCTGCAGAAAGGCGAGCTCGACGTGGCGGTGCTGACCGTGGCGCCGCTGGCCGATGCGCTGCCAGTGCTGGAGGTGCTGCAACTGCCGTTTCTCTTCACCGACAGCGATCACATGCTCAAGGTGCTCGACGGCAACATCGGCAAGGAGCTTGAAGCCAAGCTGGCCGCCAAGGGTTACGTGGTGCTGACGTGGTACGACGGCGGGTCGCGCTCGTTCTATTCGCGCGGCAAGCCGCTGCGCTGGATATCGGACTTCCGCGACAAGAACATCCGCGTGGCCAACCGCGCAGTCATGAAGAGCATGGTCGGCGCGCTCGATGCCAAGCCCAGTACGCAGGATTTCGATGAAGTGGCCGGTCTGCTCGCCAGCGGCCAGCTCGACGCAGCCGAAAACGACCTCATCTCGTATGAGACGACCGGGCACTACAGAATCGCGCCGTACTACACCTTCAGCCACCACACGATCCTGCCGCTGGCGCTGGTGATCTCCACGCAGCGCTGGCAAACCCTTTCGGACTCCGATCGCACATTGTTCCGCGCAGTGGCCCGCGACTCGGCCATCGCCGAACACAGACTGCAGGGACAGCGTGAAGACGCGGTCCGCGTCAAGCTCGAAAAAGAGGGCGTGAAGTTCTTCAAGCTCGACAGTGCCAACGTCATCGCGCGGATGAAGTCGACCTACGCGCCTGTGCTCAAGAGCCCGGACGCCACCGACCTTGCCGTGCAGATCATGGCCTTCCGCAAGTAGGTGGGCCCTGTGGCCGGACGTCGCCCGTTGGCACCCGAAGGCCCGTCCACAAGGCGATCCGGCCGCCAACAAGTGGCCGTGGCGGCATAGAATCGGGTCTCTTGTCTTGCCCGGAATTCCTCATGGCCACCATCCGCGACGTCGCCAATCGCGCGCAGGTATCGAACAGCACGGTATCAAACGTCCTTAACGGACGCACCAGCCGCATGACCAGCGAGACGCTGGCCCGCGTACAGCAAGCGATGGCGGAACTCGGCTACAACCCGAGCTTCGCGGCGCGTTCGCTCAAAACCGGGCAGTCTGCGCTGCTCGGCCTGTTGGTGCCGTCGACCGCCAATCCATGGTTCGGCGAGATCGCCGCGCGAATCGAACAGGTGGCGCGCGACAAGTACGACTGCCACATCTTGCTCGGCAACACGCAGCGCGACGTGCAAAGCGAGGCACGCTTCATCGGCAGCCTGCAATCGTTCGGTGTGCGCGGACTGATCGTCATGTCGGCGCTGGCTGACGAGAGCCATCTGCTCAATGCCGCCCGCCAGGGCATGGCGGTGGTCAGTTATGACCGCCGCGCGGCGGGAGGCGTTGCGCCCATCATTGATCACGTCACGGTCGACAACCACAAGGCCGGCACGTTGGCGGCCCTGCATCTCGTTGCCAAGGGACACACACGGTTGGCCTTCGTCAGCGCGTTCGGGCGCACGGTCAATCGTGTCGAGCGGATTTCGGGTTTTCTCGAAGCGGCTTCCGCTCATGGCGCCGAAACGGTCGTCGTGGAGGCGGATTCGTCGCACGGATTCGCCGACGACCAATGGGCCGCGCTCGGTTCGGAACTGGCGGGCAAACTCTTGCGCGAGCATCCGGATGTCACCGGCATCGTCACCGTCAACGGCACGCTGGCCATCAGTCTCACCAGCGCGCTGCGCGACCGCGGCTTCGAGGTGCCACGCGATTTCTCCGTGGTCGGTATCGATGACATGCCTTTGTCGACGATGGTGTCACCGGCCATGACCTCGATCCGCATCCCCACCGGCGTCATTGCCGAATCGATGGTCGATCGGGTCATGGCGCGGTGCGCCTCGAACGATCTGCCGCCCGGCGAGACGGTGTTCGAGCCCACGCTGATCGAGCGACGTTCGGTCGCCGCGCCGCGCGCGCATTCGTTGCCCTGAAAACAAAACGGGGCGCCGCGCGCCCCGTTTGTCCTTGCCTTGCCCGCTGCTTACGCGGGCACCTGCGCGCGCCGCTTCTTGAGCGTGTAGCACACCCACAGGAGCGCGATCCAGAAGGGGATCGCCAGCACCGAGACGCGCAGCGGCGGAATCGCATACATGATGCCGAGGATCACCACGACGAAGGCCAGGCACAGGTAGTTGCCGAACGGATACCACAATGCCTTGAACGCGGTCGTCGTACCTTCGTGCCGCTTGGCCGCGCGGAACTTGAGGTGAGCCAGCGAGATCATCGCCCAGTTGATCACCAGCGCGGCCACCACCAGCGCCATGAGCAATTCGAGCGCCTTGGCCGGGATGATGTAGTTCACCAGCACGCACAGGCCCGTCACCAGCGCCGACATGCCGATGGCCAGCATCGGCACCCCACGGTCATCGACCTTGGCCAGCGCGCGCGGCGCGTTGCCCTGTTCGGCCAGACCGTAGAGCATGCGGCTGTTGCAGTACACGCAACTGTTGTAGACCGACAGCGCCGCCGTCAGCACAACGAAGTTCAGGACGTCGGCGGCCAGCTCGCTGCCCAGCATCGAAAACACCATCACGAACGGGCTGCCGCCGTATTCGTCGCCCGCAGCGGCGTGCTGGGCCAGGGAGGCCACCAGAGTGTCCCAGGGCGTGAGCGACAGCAGCACAGCCAGCGCGCCGATGTAGAAAATCAGGATGCGGTAGATGACCTGGTTGATTGCCTTGGGGATCGTCTTGCCCGGGTCGGCCGCTTCGGCCGCGGTGATGCCGACCAGTTCCAGCCCCCCGAACGAGAACATGATGATGGGCAGCATCATCGCCAGCCCGCCCCAGCCGTTGGGGAAGAAGCCGCCGCGCTCCCACAGGTTGCGCACCGTGGCGTCCGGCCCGGCGGTGCCCGACAGCAGCAAGTAGCCGCCCAGCACGATCATGCCGATGACGGCCACCACCTTGATGATGGCGAACCAGAATTCGGCTTCGCCGTAGATCTTCACGTTGGCGAGGTTCACCAGGTTGATGATCACGAAGAACGCCGCCGCCGTCGCCCACATGGGAATCCACGGCCACCAGAACTGCACGTACTTGCCGACCGCTGTCAGCTCCGACATGCCGACCAGGATATACAGCACCCAGTAGTTCCAGCCCGACATGAAACCGGGCAGGTCACCCCAGTATTTGTATGCGAAATGGCTGAACGAGCCGGCCACCGGCTCTGCAACGATCATTTCGCCGAGCTGGCGCATGATCAGGAAGGCGATGAACCCGCCAATGGCGTAGCCCAACAACATCGACGGCCCGGCGGACTTCATGACCCCGGCAGAGCCGAGGAAGAGGCCCGTGCCGATGGCGCCGCCCAGCGCGATGAGCTGAATGTGGCGGTTCTTCAAGCCTCGCTTGAGTTCGCCTTCGTGAAGCGGATGGTGATCCATCAGAAAGTTCCTGCGGTCAAGGTAGGATGCAAAGTGCTCTCGTATCTCATACGAGACGGTTCGGGCGTTTGATCGGCGACATGTTCAGGCGCGTGTTGTGCCGATCAGCCGCCGAAAGGTCGGAAGCGTGCCACTCAAAGCTGGCGCCGCAGCGCATACAGGGCTTCGAGAGCCTCGCGCGGGCTCATGTTGTCCGGATCGAGATCGGCCAACTGGACCAGCGCGGGGTGGCTGACCGCGCTCGGCTCCGGCTCGGGCAGGGCGGCGAAAAGGTCGTCCTGCGGGCCCGAGGCGATCTCGCGGTTTTCCAGCGCACGCAGGCGCCGCTTGGCGTCGCGCACCACCGCGCCGGGAATGCCGGCCAGTGCGGCCACTTCGATCCCGTACGACTGCGAAGCCGGTCCTTCTTCCACCGCGTGGAGAAAGACGATGCTATGGCCGTGCTCCACCGCCCCCAAGTGCACGTTGGCGCATTCCGGGTATTCGACGCCCAGCCGGGTCAGCTCGAAGTAGTGCGTCGAGAACAGCGAGAACGAACGGTTCTTGTCCAGCAGGTGACGGGCGATCGAGAACGCCAGCGCCATGCCGTCGAAGGTCGACGTGCCGCGCCCGATCTCATCCATCAATACCAGGCTGCGTTCGGTCGCGCCGTTGAGGATGGCGGCGGCTTCGGTCATTTCGACCATGAAGGTCGAACGGCCCGAGGCCAGGTCGTCCGACGCGCCGATGCGGGTAAAGATCGCATCCACAGGCCCGATGACGGCGGAACTCGCCGGCACGAACGCGCCGCAATGCGCCAGCAGCACGATCAACGCCACCTGGCGCATGTACGTCGACTTACCGCCCATGTTCGGACCGGTCACGAGCAGCATGCGGCGGGTACTGGAAAGCTGCGTGTCGTTGGCGATGAAGTTGTCGACCTGGCGTTCCACCACCGGGTGGCGGCCGCCGCGAATGTCGATGATGGCGTCTTCCACGAGCTGTGGCATCGCGTAGCCATGGCGCGCTGCGATCTGCGCGAACGCGTTCAGCCCGTCGAGCGTGGCGATCGCGCGGGCGATGCGCTGCAATTGCGGCACCTGCGGCAGCAATGCGTCGATCAGGCTGTCATACAGCAGCTTTTCGCGGGCCAGCGCGCGCTCCTGCGCCGACAGCGCCTTGTCCTCGAACGCCTTCAGTTCCGGCGTCACGTAGCGCTCGGCGTTCTTCATCGTCTGGCGACGGCGGTAGTCGTCCGGCACCTTGCTGGTGTGGGCGTGCGTCACTTCGATGTAGAAACCGTGCACGCGATTGAATTCCACCTTCAGGCTTGGGATGCCCGTGCGCTCGCGCTCTCGCGCTTCAAGTTCCAGCAGGAACGCGCCGCAATTGGTCTGGATGGCGCGCAGTTCGTCCAGCTCGGCATCGAAACCGTCCGCAATCACGCCGCCGTCGCGCACCTGTACGCCGGGCTCGGCGGCGACCGCCGCGTGGAGTGTCTCCAGCGTCTGTACCGGCGTTGCCATATCGTCCGCCAGCCGGCGGATCAGATCGGAATCGTGCTGCGGCAGCGGGGCGCGAATACCGTCGAGAGCGGCAAGGCTCTCGCGCAGGCTCGCCAGTTCGCGCGGGCGCACGCTGCGCAACGCAATCCGTGTGGCGATGCGCTCGATGTCCGCTACGGGGCGCAGGGCGGACCTCACCGCTTCCATCGGCCCATCGCCGGCATCACCCAGCAAAGCCGCCACGGCGCCGTGGCGTTGGCGACACGCGTGACGATCGGCCAGCGGATGATGCAGACAATGACGCAGCCAGCGCGAACCCATCGAGGTCTCGCACACGTCCAGCAGCGAAAGCAGGGTGGGCGCGGGTTCGCCGCGCAGCGTTTCGGAGATTTCGAGATTGCGCCGCGTGTGGGCGTCCAGGCGCAGGTAGTCGCCGTCGCGCTCGACCTGGATGCCGGTGACGTGATCCAGTGTCTGGCGTTGCGTGGCCCGCGCGTAATCGAACAAGGCCGCGGCGGCGGCCAGCGCGGTCGGCATGCCTTCCACGCCGAATCCGGACAGATCGCGCACGCCAAAGTGCGAGGTCAGCAGTTGCTCGGCCGTTTTTGCATCGAACTGCCAGTCAGCCAGCCGACGGATGGCTGGCACGCGCACTTCGAGCGCCGGCAGCTTGAGGCTTTCGGGCAGCAGCGCCTCCGCCGGGCGCAGGCGCTCGAGTTGCGCGACGAGGTTTTCCGGCGTGGTTTCGGTCAGTCGGAACTGCCCGTTGGCAAGGTTCAGCCATGCCAGCCCGAGCTGGCCGCGATGAACCTGTACGGCCATGAGCAACGCTTCGGCGCGGTCGTCGAGCAGTGCAGCATCGGTCAGCGTACCGGGCGTCACGATGCGCGCCACCGCGCGCTCGACCGGTCCCTTGGCGGTGGCCGGATCGCCGATCTGCTCGCAGATCACCGCCGACTCACCGAGCTTCACCAGCTTGGCCAGATACGGTTCCAGCGCATGGAAGGGCACGCCCGCCATCTTGATCGGCTGTCCGCCCGACTGGCCGCGCGTCGTCAGCGTGATGTCGAGCAAGCGCGCCGCGCGCTCCGCATCGTCGAAGAAAAGCTCATAGAAATCGCCCATGCGATAGAGCAGCAACGTATCCGGATGCTGCATCTTGAGCCTTAGATACTGCTGCATCATGGGGGTATGCCTAGAAATGGCTTCATAGCTGCCTTTCCACGGCATAGTGTCTAATTGCTGTGTGTCTTGTCTAAAACTCATAGCCACAATTATGCCGACTTCGAAGGCTTCGCGATCATCGCTGGAGAGGTCGCAACGTCAGTTTTTCGGCGCCTGATGTAACGCTCGGTCATCTGCCGTGAGGCATGGCCGCCCAACAGTTGCGCATTCAGTCCTTGGTTGTCGGCGTCCGTGAGCGACTTGGCGCGTAGGTCGTGCAAGTGCGCATCGGCCACACCGGCCTTCTCGCAGGCTGAATCCCATGCGTCACGCACCACCGTATAGTGGCGCCGTTTCCCGCCCCTCCCAGGCAGAAGATAGATTGATCGGACATTTCCGGCGCCAAGCCTCTTTGACTGATCAATGATGTCCTGCATTGCGGCAGACATTTGAACCATAAGCCGCTTTCCGGTCTTCTTCTGCCGAAACGTGATTCCTTCGTTAGAAACGTCTGCCAGCGTGATTCCAAGAACGTCATCGATGCGTTGAGCGGTCAGATAGCACATGTCGACAACGAGGGCGATGCTTGGCGAGCATTGCTGGCGGATTGCCAAGTACTCTCTATCCGTGATGTAGCGGTCTCGTTTCTTCTCTTTGTGAGGCGTGATACTGATAACTGGATTGCTGGCGGCCTCGCCGTGTCGAACAGCTAGATCCATCATCATCTTGAGTACTGACCGACACCGGTTCGCCATGTTAGGCTTGTCTCGCATTGAATCCATCCACTGAGCTACGTCAGTAGGGCGAATATCACTAGGAGAAAACTCGCGGAAGGCCAGTCGTATCTTTGTGATAGCAAGCTTGTATTGGTTGCGAGTAGTCGTGGCCAGATCATCAGATAGCTGAGCCTCCCACCTCGAAGCAAGGTCGTCCATGCTTCCGGTCGTTCCTGAAGCATAGAGCCGCGCGTATTCCTTCAGCGCAGCCGGAAGTAGTGGGCCTAGAGAGACCCACTTGTTCTTTCGAACGTACCAATACGCACCATGCTTCTGATACATGCAGGGTGGCAAATGCCTATTTGTCTTACGCGGACGGATCATTTCACACCAGATGTAGGCGAGGGCGCTTGGGTTCCTTTCGGATTCCTCCAAGTCGTGATTCGACCAGAGAACGCAGTACCTTAGGCCACCCGCGTGCGCTGACCTCGTACGCGTAACCATTTTCCGTCAGCCAGCGGCGAATGGCGTCCGGTCGCTGAAGATCGGTCATCTCCTGCAACTCTTCCTTAGTCAGCCACATCACTCCACCTCCGGCTCTGGCGGATCATCCTTCGGCACGGCGTGCCACTGTCCGACGCCATGCCAATACGAACAGCCTTCAGCAGAAAATCCGCAACTGAATCCTGGCCGATTCCACATGAGTCTCACGGCATCAAAGAACATCGATAGATCGATCTTGTTGCCGGCCGCGCTCAAGAATCGCAGCAGGCTGATGGCCTTTGCTACAGGCGTGAGCAATTCGAACAGAAATACGAGCGCAGCAATACCGACAACCATCGCGCCGACGAATTGCAGTACGAGTCTGAAGTAGTCCATATCACTCCATCTCCGTATCGGGCAGGACGCGCAGGATGTCGTGCAAGTCTTCAACAAGGAAAGCGCCGCCAACTGCGCGATCCTTAATGCGCGCCACTATTAGCGCCCGCTCCCTGCGCAGCAGCTCGCGCACGTCGTCTTCGGTATAGAGGGCTCGACTTCTCGCGCTATCGTTTGGCTCTTCGCTGAAGTAGGCGCCAAGGTCCGGTTCATCCGGCCAATCAACGATGTAGCCCGCCGGCCTGATCTTCTCCGTCATGCCGCGCTCCTGTTGTACGCCTCGATGGCCCTGGCATACCTTCCATCGGAAACAGCCTGAGTCAGAAATCGTTCGGCGGCATCAATGCACTGGCGCCGTGTGAGCGCATACATTCTGCCAATCGAGAGCGCGCCGATACTGCGTCCGGTGTCGTAGTGGTCAACAACCCATGCACCATCTTCGTCTTGACGTACGCAATACCGAACGCCTGTGGTCGAATCGACGGCGTATCCCGTGACTGATTTCTCTGTGCGGCAGTTGTCGTGCCAGTCAATCAGATAGGTGATTTTCTTGAGTCTCATGCCTCGTCACCTCCCTTGGCGCGGGCGGCGTCTATCGCTTTGTCGACAACGGCAAGCCGGCCATGCAAATTCAATTCTTCACAGTCAATCCAGTTTTCACGCAATCTGCGATATCTCTTGGCATCCGCCAGCACGTCGGCAGAGGGGCGGCCGTAGAGCGGGCCGCGATATGCTTTGTTGATCCGGTACTGCTCGACCGAACGA
The DNA here is from genome assembly GCF_041807905.1 of Uliginosibacterium sp. sgz301328. Lineage (NCBI taxonomy): Bacteria > Pseudomonadati > Pseudomonadota > Betaproteobacteria > Rhodocyclales > Zoogloeaceae > Uliginosibacterium > Uliginosibacterium sp. sgz301328. The sequence continues at coordinate 100,454 of NZ_JBGVSA010000007.1, read as the reverse complement.
CCCGCGTGCCATAGAAGCCGGCCGCTTTCGGCCACGATCGCCACCGGCTCATCCACCACAGGTGCGGGCGCTGCCGTGCTCTCGCCGTGGAACCACAGGAACGCGCAATAGGCAGCGACGTCACGCGGGTCGCCCTTCCCCATATGCTCGATAAGCTTGGCGCGGCATTCGTCCATCCAATCCGGCGAGCGCCACCCGTCCGTGTAGCCATACTTCTTCTCGGCGGACAGAAGTTTGGATGCTAGCGCGCGTGCGAAGCGAACCACGAGGTTCTTTGTGTTCGGGTGTAGCTCTCCGGCTCCAGCGGTCAGCCACAGTTCGAGCCGAGCATCTACGCCATCAGGTGCGGGCGCTGCCGGGGCTTCAGCAATCACCGACAAAATCTTGCCTTCGTCGTCCTGCCGCGTCACAGCAATAATGCGGGTTCGGCCTTGGTCCCAGGTCACAACAACCTCGCCGCGCTCATCGGGCGCTGCCGGGGCGATGTGGTAGCCCTCGCCGAATACCTGTGCCACAAGGCGCTTCAGCATGGACTTGTCCATGACGGGTGCGGGCGCTGCCGGGGCGGCGGCGAGCATCACTTCAATACCCCACGCGTTCAATTCATCAACGTCATCGCTTGTGTAGTTGCAGAGATTCAGTTCCGGGAACCTGTCGAGTAACGCGGTCGGCACCAACAGCCACTCTTCCGGCACCACAGGTGCGGGCGCTGCCCGATCCCGGTACTTCACCGCGTAGCACGTCCCGCAAATGCCGGGGTTGTGAGCAACGATCCCGTCACCGCATTCCTCGCACCAGACGGTGGCATGTGCGGGTGCGGGCGATGACGGGGCGACTTGCGCGGCCTCGCTGGCGGCACGGGCTTCAACAGTCTTGCGTTCGCATTCCGCGTTCATGCCCTCATGCGGATGGGAGCGGCAGCAACCTTGGACAAGACTGGGCGCTGCCGGGGCGGCGGCGAGCATGGCCTTGGCCTCGGCCAGCACGTCACGCACGGTGATGCCGGTCTGCCACATCGGTTCGCCGTCCTCGTCGAGGGTGTTCGTCATTTGCTGGTCGCAAGCAAACAACTCGACGTACAGACGGCGGCACAGCTCGCGCCACTGCTCATCCGGCACCCCGCGCACGCGCTCGGCGACCAGACGTGCGAAGCGCTCGAAGCAATGTTCGCGACCATCGTTCATGTCAGTCTGTGCAAACCCTGCCTCTAGTGCGATCTGCATGTAGTCCGGGCTCATCATTGCACCTTCAGATCGATGTCAGGGACGATGGACTGTGGCTTGAAGATCACTCTGTAGTGATACGTGGTCACGTTGGCCGTAGCGATCTGCTCGGCGAAATAGGTGACGTTGTCCGACAGTCCGAGGAAGTGCTTCTTGTACTCGGAGGGAGACGTCTTGCACGTAACCTCAAGCTGGCTGTCTTGGTTGTCCTTTCGGATCGAGCAACGCCCCTCGATCGACAACATGTATTGGCCCGTGATGCCGTTGTAGAAGACGATACGACGGTCAATCTCGAACTGGTCGGCGGCCGTGGACAGATTGCGCGACGCAATCTGCGCGTCGGTGTCGCATGCCGCGACCGTGAGGGCGGCCAGCGCCAGGATGATTGCGTTCTTCATTGTTTTTGCTCCACGTGTTCGATTGCCTTGTCCGCCGGCGCCGTGCGCCAATCCGGCCAAGTGCGGCCTTCGTTCTTGGTCTGCTTCGCTTCGAGTGCCGCGACGATGCCTTCAGGCGTGGCGCCAGTTCGCCAGGCGCCGTCGAGTGCCAGCAGCACCACATCGATCCACTCCATCACGTCGGTCGGCTTGTGCGCGATCTCGATCAGCTCTTTGCGGATGTGATCGCTGACGCCTGCGGTGCGCAGACCCGGGCCGAAGGTCTTCAGAGAAAAGCCGCGCTGGCGGTGCAGGTGGGCGATCAGGTCGAACGTTGGAGAGTGGGCGCCGGGCTCATCCAGCTCGCGCCAGAACCGCAAGCCGCTCATCTGAGCGGTGGAGCTTTCCGGGTCGCCCATCATGCATAGCCCATCGGGTCTGACGTGGTTGAAGCACGCAGCAAAACCCTGCGAGTTGTAGCCGACGAATACTCGTTCGTCGTCGCATGGGGGTAGGCCGTCGACTTGCACGTCGTGCCAGCGGTTCTGTTCCTTCATTGCGATGTCCTTATTGGTGGTCATGCTGCGGACCTGTGCGTGCACGCCTGCTCTAGACGATGGGTGGGCATGTCAGGCGGCCTCTGCGAGTTGTGCCGAACGGATATGCACGATCAGCGCATGGCACATCAGGCTGAAGTCGGATTCGCGGTAGAGATAGGCTGCGCGATCTCGTGATACGTGCTTGAAGCCGAGCGATTCAAGGAACTGCGCAGTAACGGTGAAGCCCAGGCGGTCGCAGATTTGTCCGAGCTTGATCGTTCGGCCGTCATCGATGGATACCGGCTTAGCCGGTTCGATCTGGTCGACGGATGCCGTGGCGACTGCGGCTGGAGCGGTAGCGGGTTGTGCAACAGCCTGCTGTACCTTGGCCTGCTCTTCGGCGCGGATACGTTCGCGTTCGGCGTCCAGACGCTTCGCTTCAGATTCTTGGTGTTCTGCGATGCGCTGCTTGACAGTCATTTCAACCAATTCCGGGTCGCGAAGTACAAGTTGTGCGCGGTCGGAAAATAGGAATGCAAAGCCGCTTTCTGCATCGACCGTCGCAATGTTCTTCGCAACCGAGTCGTGCAGTGCCTGAACCTCGATCTTTACTCGTGCGACCTCGCTATCGACAGCGTTCTGATAGCTATCGAATGTGCGCAGATTCTTGGTCGCTGCGCTGAAATTGGCGATGATGGCGGGAAGGTACTTTGCGTGCTCCAGTGATTCAATGAAGCTCGTGACAGAGGCTTTGCCGGCCTGCACGATGGCAGCCTTGCGGTTTTCCTTCTCAGTGGCGTGCGCCTTCTCGGCAGCGATGGCGGTCTTGCGAGCCAGCTCCTGCATTTCTTCCATCAGGCTATCTGCCGTTCCCACAGCAACAACTTGGTTACGCATGCTCACGCGCGCCTCGGCCAGCGCCTTCTCCATTCGGCGCATTTCCTTGCCGGCTGCTTCTAGATTTGCGAAGCCCTGATCATCCGTCGGCTTCATGTCGATTTTGGCGACGAATGCGCGCAACTTGTCCTTCAACTCAGGCAAGTTGTCCTTGATAGTCAGGGCACCATCAACCTTGACCAGCACTGCGGGGAGTTGGTCGACCGGCTCTGCAATAGCGGCTGTCTTCGCCTCTTGCGGAACGAAAGCCTCCCGGTCGGCCTGGAGTTGCTTCCACCCGGCGATCAGGGCAGCGCGGCGCTTGGGGCGCGATGAATAGATCAGGCGGGCGAGCAGACTCTCAGTTCCGTCGCTCGTGATGAATACGGCGTGTTCTGCACCAGATACAAGAAGCTGGTGTTCAACTTGGGGCCAATGCGAATCTGGCAAGTCGTCATGCTGAATGATGTAGTGAGACAGCGCTTGGTTGAACAACTTGTGTTCATAGATCACGTCTTCCAGCATCGTGATACCGTCGAAGCTCGCAAGCAGCGGCAGACTGTCAATCGTCGTCGTTCCTACTGCCGGGAAAAGCTCTTCGCCGATCATGCTTTCAGCGATCGATCGTGCAGCGGCTTCGGCTTCGTGTCCTAGATCAAAGCGCGCCTGAGTAGCCGCATCGATTTCCGGCGTGAAGCCGGTCGCCAGTTCTTGAAGCAACTGATTGCGGGTCTTGTATGCAGACGTGCCCATCATTGCCGGCGCATCGCTAGCGCACAGATGTGCAGCGCGCAGGGCGAGCCATTCAGGAGTGCCTTGCTGTACGTTATGCGTTTGCATCAGTTGTTCTCCTCGGCGGATTCGATGGCGGCGACGAACTCGGCATCAATCACGCCGTCGTCATCGATATGGGATTGCGTATCGGGCTCAGTCAGCGCGCGGATGACGGCCTTTTGCTCGTCGTCCAGCGTGTATTTCGTGCTGAGCTTGTTGATGACCTGCTCGGTCGTGGCTTTGCCCGACTGCACGGCGGTTCGCCACGCATCCAGGTTCTTAACGAACTGGTCTTCGGGGTAGATCGGCAAATCGGCGGCACGTGCGGGGCGGCTCGACACGACTTCAGCCGGGCCCATGTCCTTGATGCGCTCTGCCTCGTCCTCGTCGTAAATGCCACCGAACCCGAACGCCAAACGAGCGCACTGGATCATTGCCTTGTGGCGCAGCATGCGGCGTGGGTGGCTACCCCATGGCTGCGTGCCACGCTTGCACTCATCCATGTATTCAGTGACCTTGATGGCGTGGCTGCGGTCCTTCCGATACATCACGCATGTGCAGGACTTATCGTCCTGGTCGAATTCCATGCCATCGAATTGCGCATGCTCGTTGATGATCCGCGCCCAGCCATCAACACCGACTACAGGGACGATGCCGTTGTTCTTGTCGGGGAAGGCGTAGATTTCCTTGGTCCAAGGGTTGAGCCCGTACTGGTTCGCCACGATCAGCAGCGCAGACATCTGCGCATCATTGACCTGGCCCTTGAATGCGGTGGCCTTCAGCACGTCGACCAAATCGCGCGCTTCGACTTGCAGGCCCATCTTTTCGGCCAGCGCGCCAACCTGATGCAAAACGATGTTGCTCATGTCGATCTCACTTGTTCGCAGTAATCGCCGGCCCATGCATGACCGACAGAGGGATGAGGGCGCCGTCTTCAGGTACATAGGTCAGCACCACGACGAAGCCGAGGACGCAGCACCAGAAGACGAGTGCATCGATGGTGATCTTCGGTAAGCGGCTCATTTCGCGGCCCCGTGATTGGCGAGTACAGCGCGAGCCTTCATGGCTGGGTGTTCTGGAAGAACCCTGTCCAGAAGACGCATGCACGCGTCTTTTGCCTCTTCAGCAGAGTCGAACTTCTCGAACCACATCGACCCTTCATATGTGCAGTAGGCGGACCACTTACTTCCGGGCCAGATAATTGCGCTGTACTTTCCGTAGAACTCTTGTCGGCGACATCCATCGATGCCGCTGAAGTCATAGTTACTACTAAACACCACAGTGCCATCGAGCTGAATAGCGTGGGAGTCTTCAATCCACGCGAGGTCGATGGATTCCTTCAGCGCCTCCACCAGCTCCGCCTTGTCCGCCTCAAGCCGGGCGATCATCCGCGCTAACTGTTCTGACACGGATACACTTCCACCATCTGGCGGGTCCATGTAGTACGTGCCCGGCAGCAGGTCGGCGCACTTCTCCAGTTCCGCATTGGCGCTGCCTAACCATTGCATCGCACTGTCGCGTTCGCGGCGCAGCGCTTCCGATCGTCGAGCGGCGTAGGCGCTGGCGTAGTCGGCCATCTGGCCTGCTGAGTAACAGCGGATTCCTGATGTTGGATAGACAACCGGCTCAGGCAGCGCCGGCATGTTCTGGTTGCTCATGACTGCACCTCGCGGGCGCGGAGCATGGCGTCGGCTTGTTGGTATGCCCACGCCGCGCGTTCATCGAATGTAAATCCGTGAGCCCCGACCTCATTGGTGGCGCATGCCTGCATCGCCTTTGCCGCGAAGTAGTCGCGCAGGGTCATACCCGGTTCTCGAAGCTGAAGAATTCCAGTGCCTCCAGCGTCAAGGCACGGGAACGCCGTGCCGCCGTCTTTGATCTGTTCGCTCATGCCACCACCTCCACATACGGCTGACCGATATTCACTGCTGTACCGTCGTCTCGCATGACAGCAAAGTCATAGCCCATCAACGGGATACTTCTGGACGCGTGCCAGTCGCCGCCCTCGAAGTAGAAGTAGCCGCGCTTTGCCGCACTACGTTCTGATGTCAGCGCGAACATGTGAGCGACATGCGCAGCTTCTTCCTTGGTGTCACAGATCGCGTGTCGTGCTGCGCGAAACTTCTCTGCGTCGGCCTCGATCTTGGTAAAGCAGCGGATGGCATCAGCATCGATCCGCAGCGGGTTTGTGTTGAGCATCAGAACTGCTCCTTTGCTTCGTCTTCGATATCGCGCTCAGCTACAACCAGGGCACGCTTGTAGAGGAGGTCGCGCAACGGCTGCGCATCTCTGTGTGATGCAGCGATCAGCGCGGACCGATAGACGGCTGTCGGCTCTAGGCAGCACACATCGCTCATAAGGTCGTCGAGGCGCTGACCATCGTGCATGTACTGATCAGCGCGTTCCTTGATCGCGTATTCACGCGTTTTGGTCTCGTCGACATCGAAGCGACGAGGGTCGCTGTGGTGACGGATAGGGCCGTAGGTCGCCGAATCGCCGTAGCCGTAGTTGACGGCTCTCATTCCGTCACCTCGACGAAATCGCCCGCTTCATTCAGCGAGTACCACGTGTCAGCCTTGATGCCGTTCTCGCCAACAATGGCCGCACCAACTTTGCGGATCACGTATTCGTTGTCCCGATAGACGAGGAACAGTGCATTGCCATCGGCGCCCTTAGCGCGACCCTGATATCCAGATGCCATAGCTGCGCCTCGGGTGCCCGTGCTGCTGGCTGCGCCGTAGTCGCCCGTGCTGCTGGCTGCGCCGTAGTAGCCCGTGCTGCTGGCTGCGCCGTAGTCGCCCGTGCTGCTGGCTGCGCCTTGGTAGCCCGTGCTGCTGGCTGCGCCTCGGGTGCCCGTGCTGCTGGCTGCGCCGTAGTCGCCCGTGCTGCTGGCTGCGCCTTGGTAGCCCGTGCTGCTGGCTGCGCCGTAGTCGCCCGTGCTGCTGGCTGCGCCGTAGTCGCCCGTGCTGCTGGCTGCGCCTTGGTAGCCCGTGCTGCTGGCTGCGCCTCGGGTGCCCGTGCTGCTGGCTGCGCCTTGGTAGCCCGTGCTGCTGGCTGCGCCTCGGTAGCCCGTGCTGTGTTCGCCCTTGATGGGCTTGGCGCGCGAAATCGTGTATTCGATTGCCGCCTTGATGATTCCTGGCAGTGTCAGCTCCGCCTTAACGGTGATGGACGACGACGCAACCTTGCTGTCATCGCCATGGCGGCTGAGCGTTCCTGACTGCTCAACGACTGCGAACTTGCTACCTGCGGGCGGGTAGTACGAGAAGACATCAAGCGGGTATTCGCATGCGTGGAAGCCCGAGCTACAAGCCTCCACAGCACCGTCATGCGCGTAGGTCTTGCCGACCTCGTACGGAAAATCTCGGCACTTCCAGTCTTTGTCGAACCCCTTGTACGAGACGATCGTTTCGTTCGTGGTCTCGCTTGCGAATTCGGCAACCGCCTCGTTCTGAGCCATCACTTACCCCATAGACGTGGTTATGTTCTTCGCCCCTCCCGCGTCGGTTCTCCGTGGATATCCGACTTCACTCTGCCCCGAGGACTGCGCACTAGGCGCCGGGCTGGCGGGCGACGCGGTGTGCTGCGTCGATGGAGTGAATAATACATAAGTAGTAGGTGTTGCGCAATACGAATGTATTTATTTCGACGTACCAACGGGAAGGCTTGCGCTGATTGGCTGGGGACTATTGAACGTCGTGCTATACACGGCGAGCGATCACACCAAGACCGACCAATGATCTCTGTTGCCAATGAAATATCGAAGTTGCACGACCTAGTGCAGCGCGGGATCCTCACTCAAGAGGAGTTCGAGAATCAGAAGTATCGCCTTCTGAAAGGGTCTGAAGAGTCGGCGCCCTTAGAGCCTGATGTTCAGATCGAGGAATTGCAGCTATCCCCAGGTTTGTTTGTCCGGCTACGGGCGTCGATTAGCCGGATTTTTCGTGCGGTCGGTCTCATCGCCGTCGCGGGACTTATCGTCCTCTTCGTCATGGCCGTATCACAGGAAAAGAAACGCTCCGCTACCGACCAGCCTGCTGAGCCAAGCGTGTTATCCGTCCCGGTAATGGCGAACGAGCCGGTCGTTACAGAGGCGCAGACGCTCCGAGATGGACATGAATCTCCTCAGTCGCCACCTCTTGGTGCTGATGAACAACAGTCGATCAACGCGATAGGAACGGCTATAGGAATACGGTCTGCGCAGCGCGGGATGAGTGTTTCAAACTACGTTTCATCGCTAGGGTTTCGGACATTGAATGACCTCGGAAGCACCGTATCCGCCTTCATGAGCTCAGGAGCAAGCCCAAATAGAGCTCTTGATTGGCTGGAGGAATTTTCCAAATCAATGAAGGACCCGGCCAAGCGGAAGGTCATAGAATGCATGGGAGTTAAGATCTATAAAGACCCTCAGCCAGAAGGCCATCCGCCGTCGCAAGAGGAGTGCGACAGCCTATTGAATGCCCGTGATACACCGTCAGAACCGATGGAGTAGAGTGTGCTAAACCACACTGCTCTGTTTGTAGATTGCGCGGCCTACGATTGTCACATCCTCGGTACATCGCTTGTCTGGAAACCGACGCTTGTCGGTATTGTCAGAGGCAAGCCACCATTCCCCGCCATCTCGCTTCAGGCGCTTAATCACTGCTAGCCCCTCATAGTTGGCAGCATAGGCGGCGCCATCTTCGAGGCGAGTGTCATCCAGGTTGATCACTACGATGTCCCCGTCGTACAGAGTCGGCTCCATGCTTGGGCCGCTTACCAACATAGCCAATAGCCGATCCGGTCGGTATCCGTGAGTCCTGAGCCAGTCTGCGCGGAAGTAGATCGGGCGCCCCTCACCGGTCATGTACTCGACACCAAAACCATGGGCGCCGGCGGAAAGCTTTAGCTCTGCCCGCCTGATGGGGACTATCTCCGCCTCTAGACTAGCGGGCTCGGTAGCGCTGTCGCTTAAGTGATGCGGCTTTCCTTTGCCGGTAGCGAGCCAAGCAGCATCAACCCCAAGGGCTTGGGCTATCTGCGCAAGTTTGCGGGATGACTCGTTTCGTCCGCTTTCAAGATGACCAATAGTCCCTTGCGAGACGTTGGCTTCATCCGCCAATTTCTCTTGAGACCAGCCCCTAGCGTTTCGGGTCTGAATGAGACGCTCAGAAAGATTACTCATGTATTGAATCATGCAGGAATGTGCAAGTAGATAGGTATTGCCAAGAAAATACGTATGTATTAGAGTTGGTGCATGAGCACTCTCACTGCACAACAACTTGTCCTAAAGATCCGGTCGCACGGCCTGTCGCAGGCCGAGATTGCGCGGCGCGCCGGCTTGTCTCAGGGCGCAGTAAGTCACATAGAGACCGGGAGAAGGAAGCAGGTCTACGCCCACACGCTCGACTCCCTGCGACGCATCGCTGCAACGCTAGACAGACAGCAGAAACGTGCGCAGACAGGAGTGGCGGCATGAAGTTGCGTGACCAACGCCTTAGCCGCATGCGCGCCAAGCGTCTCGACAGGTCGAGACGCGCCGAACTTGTACTGAGCTTCCAACTCGCCGAAAGCGAACGTTTCATGAAGGAACTCGACGAGAAGTGCAGAGAGTGGAACGTGATCATTTCGCGACTCGACGCACTGGATGATGAGGTTCGCGGCATGACCTATCCATCTGTATCGGCTCGACTGTCTCTCGATACAACGGTGCTGCAACAGCAGGTTGATCAGCTTCGCCAGCTACTTCTTGAAAAGCCCGGAAGCGGAGAGCAAGCGCTCGACTTCGTCGATAGCCTTCTTTCGGATGTCGTCTTCGGTGAGTGCGTAGCCACAACTGGTGCAGATGGCGTCGTTGAGATCCGTCGCTCCGTTCGGATCGGTGAGAGTTTTGAACGTCTTGTGGCCGCAGTTCGGGCACGAGATATCGATGGTCAATGGAGTCCCCTTTCAGGTCGGTGATGACGATGTGGAAATTTGATTCTACTGACATGGCTGGGGTCTCCGCCTATTCGTATGCCGCATGTGTTGCGGCGATGGGTCAATTCTGTGACCCATGTCATGCAAATACCCGCAATACCGCAATGGATCGTGTTGCGCGTCGTTGCGCACCGTTGTTCTGAGTTTCTCGGAGTTGCACATGAGTCCCGAAATTGAAGCACTGGCGCGAGAAAACGAATCTCGAATCCTCCAGCAGCTTGCGCGTCTCGGTCAGAAGACCGTGGCCGATGAGCTGGGCGTGAATAGCTCGACGGTTACTCGGATGAAGGACGCGGACGAGCTGATCCCGAAGGCTGCGCGGCTATTGGCTGCGATGGGCCTGAAGGTGGAAGAGCGCGATTCGTTCTCGATGACCCGAGAGCGCGCCATCTTCCTTAGTGAGACAACTGCCGGCGCGCTGCTCTGGAACGCGAACATGCTGCGTCAGGGCGGCGATGCGATGAAGGAGCTGGAGAACATTCGGGGGGCAGCGCAATGAGCCCTACAAAGAGATGGCTTGCCGCCCTTGGCGGCGATGCTGTGTTCTTCGGATGCCTCTATCTGTGGCAGGCGTATGGCATGGATGGCGCCGGCAACATCGTAGCCTTCATGGCGTGGTTCTTCGGCGTCTTCGGAATCCTATTCGGGTTCTCAAACCCGAGCGAGGTGTCAAGCCGAACGCGCGGGTTCGCCACATACCACTGGATCTCTGAAATCCTGATTGTTGCCAGCCTTATTTGGTATGGGCTGGTGTTCGCCGCGACCGCAAAGGCGCTAGGCGCGCTATTTGTAGAGGCCGCGCGCAACAGGGCTTTGAATGGCAGGAACCCGGGGGCCTCACAATGACAAACGCCGAAACTCTTCTCTGCGCGTGCCGCAAGGCGGTCTTGGCATTGGCACACGCCGCGCGAGCCAATCCCCTTTACGAAAGCGACTACCGGAGTCTGGATGCAGTCATCCGCGCTGCAACGGATGACAAGGGGAATCTGAAGCCTGAAGCAAACGACCCCACCTACACCCGGTCCGAAGTCGACGAGCTGCGCGACATGATCAATGCGAAGGATGCGGAAATCGTTCGGCTGAACGGCGTCCTTGGGCGGATGCGTGAAGCGATCGAGGACGCCTCTGATGAATGGGCTCGCAATGTCGAAGTGGATACAAACCGGCTTCCTTTGACGCTTCACATGCTGCACGCATTCGATGCCGTTGCAAAACAGGAGCGCCAGTAATGTCCTGCCTTGCATACACCGCATTCGGCCTTTGCGCGACTCCGCATCCGCTGCCGAAGAAGAGCGCTATCCGCCGCTTCGAGGCTCCTACTGAAGCACCGGCAGAGAGCAAGAAGTCCGTTCAACGCCGACAAGACATCGTCAATGTCATCCGCGCAATGGGGCAAGCGAAGGTCTCGCAAATTGCCCTGCAACTGAAAGTCGACACAAGCACGATCAGTCACCATCTGCGGGTTCTCGAAGATCGGCTGATCGTTCGCCGCGTCAATCCTGGGCAGTCCCCGAATGTATGGGAGTTGGCGTGATGTCCAGCCGCTACCCATTCGCCGAGATTCGATCCCTATACCGCGAGTATGAGCAAGACATCTTGTCTTCCGTCGATGGCCAATGGGGCATTGATCCATATCAGCTCGACTGGCTGAAGATGTTCACGCCCATAGAAGAAAGCGCCTGGGCATCTATTCGATCCGCTGGACTGGTCCTGTACCCGCAATATCCAGTTGGCCGGTACTTCGCGGACTTCGCATCGCCAAGAAAGAAATTCATTCTCGAATGTGACGGCAAGGATTTCCACGATGCTGATCGCGATGCCGAACGTGATCGGCAAACAGCAGCAATGGGATGGACCGTATTTCGAGTGACCGGGGCTGAGTGCAACCGAGAGAGCCCAGAGATTGGCGACATCCGAGAGCTAATCGCGCAAGGCGAGGTGGAGGAGGCCGAAACTCTCCTGAGCCATTGGGCAAATCGTACGTCCGATGGACTGATTCACGCACTCAATACGCATTACTTCGGAGTGCAGTACTTCGGCGGCCGGTTTGATCATTTGTTGTCGGATACGGTCGTGAAGCATAGGTCTAGATGGGGGGCTCGTTGATGGCTCGTATCAGGTCTATCAAGCCGGAGTTCCCTCAGTCCGAAAGCATGGGCAACGTCTCGCGAGACGCGCGCCTGACGTTCATCGAGCTATGGACTCTTGCCGACGATGAAGGGAGGCTTCGCGGAAATTCGCGAATGCTCGCGAGTCTTCTTTTTCCCTATGACGACGATGCTCCGGCACTGATCGACACGTGGCTGAACGAACTTGAACGCGAGGAATGCATCGTTCGCTACAAGATCGGAAACCAGTCTTACCTGCAAATCTGTAACTGGTTGATTCATCAGAAAATCGACAAGCCATCTAAGTCGAAATTGCCTTGTCCTGATGATTCATCGCGAACATTCGCGAACATTCGCGAAACTTCGTCGGAGGATCAAGGAAGGGATCAAGGAAAGGAAGGGATCAAGGAAGAAGAAAACCCTACCGCCGCTTCTGTCGAAGCGCCGGTGTCGCCAACGTCGCGTGGCGGACAAACTTTTCGCTGCTGGCTTGATGGCCTGAAGGCCAAAGGCGAGAGAGCTGTGCCTGAAGACGATCCGGTTTTCGAGTACGCCGAAGACGCTCGCATGCCAAGCGATTTCGTTGCCCTTGCATGGGACGAGTTCAAGGCTCGGTTTGCCAACGAGGACAAGCGGTACAAGGACTGGCGGCGAGTCTTCCGAAAGGCGGTGCGTGGCAACTGGGGCAAGCTCTGGTGGCTCGACGGTGGCGAATACCGGCTGACGTCGAATGGACAGCAGGCGATGAATGCCCGCCAAGCGCGACTGAGTCGTGAGCAGCATCGGGAGGCCGCATGAACCCGATGGACCTTGTTCCGCACAGCGTTGAGGCCGAACAAGCGCTGCTCGGCGCGTTGCTCATGGACGGCCGGTGCTGGGACGTCGTGTCGGACGTGGTGGCCGCTGCCGACTTCTACCGCGATGACCATCGCACGATCTTCGCGACGATTGGCGTCCTAGCTGCTGAAGGCAAAGGCATCGACGTCGTGTCGGTGTTCGAAGCGCTGCAACGCGCCGGCTCGGATCAATCGATTGGCGGCTTGGCTTACCTCGGAGAGCTTGCGAACGCGTCATTCTCGACTGCTCTGGCAAAGCGCCATGCCGAGATCATCGCCGAGCGCGCCACGATCCGGGCACTGATCACTGCCGGCAGCGACATTCAGTCGATCGCACTGGCGGCTGATGGCGGAACGGTCGAGGAACGCGTGGCAGCAGCATCGTCCCGCATCGCTCAGATCGAAGAGGCGGGGGCGCGTCAGGGCACAGGCCCGGTCGGCGCGCGCGAGGCAGTGCAGCGCACGCTGGTGCAGATCGACAGCCGATTGAGTGACGCAACGCCGCGCCGGTACGCCACCGGCCTTGCGCGCCTGGATGAACAACTCTTCAGCTACGCGCCGTCAGGGCTCGTGATCATCGCTGGACGTCCCGGCATGGGCAAGACGTCTCTGGCCATGGCCTGCGCCGAGGCGGCTGCATTCGACGACAAGCGCGAAGGTGCTGTGATCGTCTTCACGATGGAAATGTCGATCGAAGAACTCACGCAGCGTTCGATATCTCGCCTCGGGCGCATCCCGCTGACGTCTGTCATCGAAGGAAAGTTGAACGACCACGAATGGTCCTGCGTGACGATGGCCACAAGCCAGCTCGCCGAAAGCGCGATTCACATCGACGAGACGCCGGCTCTTCACATCAACCAAGTCCGGGCCAGAACCAACGCAATTCGCCGCCGCCACGGTGTCCGGCTGGTGGTGGTCGACTACCTGCAACTCATGCGCGGTGACGGCGAGAACCGCACGCAACAGATCGGCGCTGTATCCCGTGGCCTGAAAGCGTTGGCCAAGGAATGCCACTGTCCGGTCATCGCGCTCTCGCAGCTCAATCGCAAGGTGGAGGACCGCCCGAACAAGCGCCCGCACATGTCCGATTTGCGCGAGTCCGGCGACATCGAGCAGGACGCCGACTTGATCCTCTTCGCCTACCGAGACGAGGTCTACAACCCCGATAGCCAGGATAAGGGCACTGCTGAACTGATCATCGGAAAGCAACGTAGCGGCCCGGCAGGAGGGATCGTTCGGGTTGCATGGCATGGGCCTACCGCGTCATTCCGTGACCTGGACGAGGACGCATGGCACGAGCAGCAGCGCGCGGCACGCGATGAGGCGGCACGCAACAAGCCGATGCGACGCAACAAGGGCAATGGGTTCGACTAACTGGCATCGCGGGCGCCAATGAGACCGCAGGAGAACAACATGGCTTGGTTTGAGGTGGTAGTACAGACCGTAACCGTATTTGCTGTGGAGGCAGATAGCGACGATGAGGCTCAAGACGTTGCGGTGAACGAAATTGTTGGTGACGGTACGAGTGAGGTTTCGTCGTCATTTATGGCTGAAGACGACATTCAGATCGACAGGTTCAAGCGGCACGCGGACAAGGTTTTGGAAATGTAGCCATGCCCTGCATCGACTACGCGCACCTGGACCTGAAGGCGGTGCCAGAAATGGCCCGCCAGGGCTTCGGCACATGTGAGAGGAAGCGTCATCTGTTCCTCAGCATCAAGCGTGCGACAGGGTGCGAGCAGTTCAAGCAGGCAGATGCCGCAGTAGTCGTGCGGCGGGTTGAGTGGGTACAGAAGGGGGAGAGGAAGTGCTGAGCGTTAAACCCCGCAAGTGCGCCAACAAGGAATGCCGGCAGGAGTTCATTCCTGCTCGGTCGTTCCAGAAGGCACACAGCATCGAATGCGCTATCAAGCTGGCAGAGCAGGACCGGGAGCGCAAGGCGCGTGTCGCGTTGCATCACCAGCGCGCGAACGACCGCAAGCGGGCCGAGGCGATCAAGACCGTCCCGCAGCTCATCAAGGAAGCGCAGATCGCATTCAATGCTTGGATCAGGGCACGAGACGCGGGCAAGCCATGCATCTGCTGTGGCCGCTACTCCTCCGGTGAGACACGCGGTGGAGATTGGGACGCTGGGCACTACCGCAGCCGCGGGGCCGCTCCGCACTTGCGCTTCAACGAAGACAACGTGCACTCGCAACTCAAGCAATGCAACCGCTATGGCGCCGGCCGCGCAGTGGATTACCGCCTCGGACTGATAGCCCGCATCGGCATCGCCAGGGTGGAAGCGCTTGAGGCCAACAACGAGCCGCACAAATGGACGCGCGACGAGCTGCGCGCGATCGCCGCCACTTACAAGGCAAAGCTCAAGGAGTTGAAGTCTTGATACAGAAAAGCTCCCAAAGCCCAGGATGCATTCGCCGGTTGCCGGCCTCCCATTCCTGCCACGCGCGCAGCGTGCCGTGGATGAGTTCTGCCGCTTGCGTTTGTGTGAGCCCGGCCGCTTCGCGAGCGGCACGCACTTCGATGGGATCAGGATTGGCTGAGGGGCCTTTCGGCCCTCGGTTTGGATGGTTTGCCATGATGAGCTGCCTATTCGGCAGTGGAGTATCTGACTTATCGGCCACTGATGATGTTCTGGATCTCACCCAAGAGACGAACCGCATTCGCGCTGTCGTCGTCGGGAATGCAGGTGAAGTCCTCGCGCTCGATATTGAACTCAGCCCCATTCCAGTTGATGTCGCGGAGCGCGACTTCATCCAGGTGCGTTTGGATCTTTGCGACCGTAGCTTCGGGAACTTCGTAAGCAATTTGAATTGTCGTCATTCTCATACTCCAGCCCCCGTAGCCCCGAGGCGCGGTGGTCAGCAATGCGCTGTCCATGGACTAAAGAATACACGCATTGCGTGTAAATGCAATAGGGATAACACTAATGCCGACCGTTAGCTTAGTCCGCGACGAGCGCACCGATCACCTCGTCGGTGCCAGCCCAAAGGACAACCGGGCGTACGCAAAATTCCTGAAGGCGGCGCGCGAACTGAAGAAGGGCTCGATCACATTCAGTTGGAAGGAGCCACGCTCGGGCGCGTACCACCGCAGGCACTTCGCCATTTTGGCTCGCTTGTTCGACGCTCAAGAGCAGTTCGAAGACGAAGACGTGTTCCGAAAGTGGCTCGAAGTAGGGGCGGGCTACGCAGTCTTCGCTCCCGGCACTGATGGCCAGATGGTCGCAATCCCGAAGAGCATTTCATACGAATCGCTAGACCAGGCCGAGTTCGAGCCGATCCACGAAGCTGTCATGGCGTTCGCGCGATCGGCCTACGCCCGGGCCTACCTCTGGCCGCACCTCTCCGACTCGGACTCTTGGGGAATGGTCGAGTCTGTCATGGGGGAGTTCATGTGATGAAGCCGCATATCACCAAGTCATTCTGCATCTGGATCTGCCGCAGCGCCGGCCGCATAGGCGCCGGACTCAGCCCCCGAAGCGCGTACCGCGACTGGAAGGAGGCGCCATAGATGGCTCACCCGCAATGCGCTCTAGGCCGAGTCCAGGTGAACGAAATGGACGCAGAGCAGGTCAAGCGCGACGGCTGGCAGAAGCAACGGATTTTGGTGGTGGCGGAGGATGACCGCCGCCTGGACTTTGTAGAAAGGGAGCTTGTGCGCCGGATTGGAGATCGTTTGTACGGGGAAACAAGGAGGGGCGCATGAGCTTGCCGTATTGGGACGTGATGCTGAACCGTTGGGCGCGGTGGAAGGTCTCGCACCTCCGCGGGGATGTGGGCTGGCCGAAGGTATGCCCAATGTTCATGAACGCTCCACGCTCTGACGCCTACGGCCCCCGCGAACTGGACTTCAACGAAGACGCCCTGTTCGTCGATGCCATCGTCCAGAAGCTACCAGAGGCAGACCGCCAGACCTTGCACGAGTACTACGTCATCGGGGGGAAGACGGTCGAGATAGCGGGGCGGCTAGGTATTGAGAAGCGAGCACTTCATTACCGCATCGATCGCATACACAACGTAATGTTCGGCGAGGCGAACGCCAGTTGTGTCTAATAGGCCTGGCCGACGCTCCATTACCCTAGTATATGTGTTCCGACCTTATCAACCTGGAGACATGGACATGCCCTTGAAGATCGTTTCGCATGACGAATTGGTGTCTATCTTCAATCAGGAACTTCGATCGCGCGAGGGCGGTGATTGCGCAGAATGCGCTGTTGACGCCATACAAAGGCTCGAGAAACCAAATCCCTTTGGCGGGATGTGGGCTCTTCCGAATTATGCGTACCGCGGCCCGAGAGAGTGCGAGGGCACCGTCATGCAGATAGAACAAGATTTGATGCAGCAGTACGATCTGCGCGCAGAGTAATTCTTGTATTGACCCCATTGCACTGTTTTGGTATAAACCAGCTACGCTGTGAATCAGTGACTCCAAAGCCCGCAGGCATATGCCGAGCGGGCTTTTTTGTTGCCCGTCAGGCGGACGGAGAGGCTTCTGCGTGCAGTTGAACACCAAGAGCATTGATCACCTTAAGCACCGTATCAAATCTCGGTTTCGCACCTGGGCGCAGTGTCTTGTACAGGCTCTCGCGCCCGAGCCCTGACGCTTCGGCAAGCTGCGCAATGCCGCGTGCTTTGGCGACCGTTGAGATGGCAACAAGCAGATGCTCGGGGTCGTTCTCTGCAAGCGCTGCGTTGATATAGGCTGCGATAGCTTCGTCGCTATCGAGGTATTCGACGGCATCGAATCGTGTGATGTTGTGGGGCATCTTCTTACTCCTCAATGTTCCGAGCCATTTCCTTGGCGCGCTTGATGTCGCGCTTCTGGCTTGACTTGTCGCCGCCGCACAGCAGCAGATAAATGCGCTTGCCGCGCTGGACGAAGTACACGCGATAACCAGCACCGACGTGAATACGCATCTCGCTGACGCCTTCGCCGACCGGCTCACAGTCGCCGAATGTGCCGGCCTCAGCGCGCTGAACGCGGGTGATGATCGCAGCACGAGCAGCCAAGTCCTTCAGTTCGCGAAGCCATGTACTGAATTCGGATGTCTGGTTGATCGTGTTCATGTGAGTCATTGTATCCGAATGGATACAAAAGGCAAGGCGCCCCAATCAAAAATAGATTGAGATAGATATGGCCGCACCAAAAGGCAGGCCCCGTCCTGCTGGTAGCGGCAGGCAAAAGGGAACTACGAACAAGGCTACGGCCGATATCAAGGCGCTTGCACAGAAGCACGGCCCCGAGGCCATCAAGACGCTACTGGACCTGATGCAGACGTCAGAGAGCGATCAGGCCCGAATTGCGGCGGCCAAAGAGTTGCTTGACCGTGGATTCGGCAAGGCTACTCAGGCCATTGAGGCATCCGGCCCGGGGGGCGTTCCTCTCACGCCGCCAGTAATCAACGTGACATTTGGAGAGCAGGGGGATGGCGAAGCCGGTTGATATCCGGTTTGCGCCCAAGTTCCGGCCGCTCTTCCAGCCTAAGCGTTACAAGGTCTTCCACGGTGGCCGTGGTGGGGCGAAGTCGTGGGAGATTGCCCGCGCGCTTGTCCTTCTGACGGCCACGAAGAAGCTGCGCATCCTCTGCGCACGCGAAGTACAGAACACAATCAAGGACTCGGTCCATAAGCTACTCAAGGATCAGATCGAGTCGCTAGGGCTGATGCCCTGGTTCAGTATCACCGACACGAGCATCAAAAGCTCGTTGGGCTCTGAATTTATCTTCAAGGGCCTGCGCTACGACGTGCAAGGCGTCAAATCCACGGAAGGCATAGACATATGCTGGGTGGAGGAAGCGCAGACGGTGAGTACGGATTCGTGGGACGTACTGATCCCTACGATCCGCAAGGAAGGCTCGGAGATCTGGATTTCCTTCAACCCGAAGGAAGAGACAGACCCGACATACCAGCGTTTCGTCGCAAATCCGCCTGATGACGCTTGCGTCGTTGAGGTGAATTACTGCGACAACCCCTGGTTTCCTGAAGTGCTCCGCAAGGAAATGGAGTACTGCAAGCGTGTCGATTACGAGGCGTACGAACACATCTGGCTAGGGAAGCCGCGCAAGATCAGCGCCGCGGTGATCTTCTCTGGCAAGTACGAGGTCCGGGCCTTCCCCGACGATCTCTGGCTTAAGGCGGATCGCTTGCACTTCGGCGCCGATTTCGGCTTTGCGCAAGACCCGAGCACGCTGATTCGGTCGTTCATCCTCGACAACACGCTATACATCGAGCATGAAGCCTATGGCGTCGGGGTTGAGTTGGACGAGATGTACCAGCTCTACGACAGCGTACCTGGGGCGCGGGACTGGCCGATCAAGGCCGACAACAGCCGCCCCGAGACGATTAGCTACATGGGGCGCCAGGGCTTCAACATCAGCGCCGCTGACAAGTGGCCCGGTAGCGTAGAAGACGGCATCGCGCATCTGCGAGGCTTCGAGAAAATCATCATCCACGAGCAGTGCAAGCACACTGCCGACGAGGCGCGGCTGTACTCGTACAAGGTCGACAAGCAGACCAACGAGGTTTTGCCAGTCATCGTGGATAAACACAATCACTGCTGGGACGCAGTCCGCTACAGCCTGGATGGGTACATCCAAGCGCGCGGAGGCGCCGGCGTTTGGTCAAGGCTTGCTGGATGACGAAGAGACACGCACTGCGAAAGATGGCGGAGCGTGTCACCCGAGATACGTCCGCAGCCATGCAAGGGCAGCAGGCGCAGCGCAAGAGCTTTGCCACGGGCGACAGCTTCCAGAACTTCGCCTCACGCGTAGGCCTGGGAACGGCGAACCAATCGTCGTTCGGCTCGTATGGATTCGACTTTGTCTCGCGCAACCGCGTGCAGATGGAGGCGGCATACCGGTCAAGCTGGATCTGCGGCATGGCCGTCGACGTGGTTGCCGACGACATGACACGCGCCGGCATCGAGATCCATTCGGAACTCGACCCGGACAACATCGAGAAGCTTGAACAAGGCTTCGAGCGCATGCGCATCTGGAATTGCCTGTGCGCTACGGCCAAGTGGGCACGCCTATATGGCGGTGCTGTGGCCGTGATCATGGTGGACGGACAGAAGTCCGATACTCCGCTGCGCATCGAGACGATCAGCAAAGACCAGTTCAAAGGCTTGCTGGTACTGGATCGTTGGTTGGTCCAGCCGTCTCTGGAGAACCTCGTCCAAGAGATGGGGCCTGACGTCGGTATGCCGAAATACTACGACGTCGTCGCCGATTCGATGGCGTTGCCGAACATGCGCATTCATCACTCGCGCTTGATCCGCATTGATGGTGTTGAGTTGCCGTACTGGCAGCGCATCAGCGAGAACCTGTGGGGCCAGTCTGTTCTGGAGCGCCTGTGGGATCGACTGCTTGCGTTTGACAGCACGACTCAGGGCGCGGCGCAGCTAGTGCACAAGGCGCATCTGCGCACGTACAAGGTCGAAGGCCTGCGCGACATCATCGCTTCGGGTGGCAAGGCATTTGAAGGCCTGGTGAAGCAGATCGATCACATCCGCATGTGGCAGACCAACGAGGGCATGACCCTCATGGATACCAAGGACGAATTCGACGCCCACAGCTACACGTTCTCCGGGCTGGACGCCGTTCTGCTGCAGTTTGGTCAGCAGGTATCCGGCGCGCTGCAAATCCCGTTGGTGCGACTCTTCGGTCAATCGCCGGCAGGGATGAACGCCACGGGCGAATCTGACCTTCGCACGTACTACGACAACGTCGCGCAACAGCAGGATCAGTTGCTGCGTCCAGGCATCCACAAGCTTCTGCAGGTGATGGCCAGATCAATCCTCGGCGTTGATCTGCCCAGTGGTACGGACTTCGCATTCCGCCCGCTGTGGCAAATGACGGACGAGCAGAAGGCGACTGTTGCCAAGACTGGAACGGAGACGGTTACCACGGCGTTTGATGCCGGGCTCATCTCGGCACAGACCGCGCTGAAGGAGCTACGCCAGCACTCACGCGTGACGGGCTTCTTCACAAACATCACCGACGAAGATATCGAGGCGGCAGAAAGCGAACCGCCGCCGCCCGTCGAGGAAGTGACCAATGCGCTCGCCAACGAGACGGAACAAGAGCAATCCGGTCAAGACGAGCAGGGCTGAGCGGGAATACGCAGGCGCTCTCAAGAAGGTTGCTGAGCAGGTTGGTGCGGTCATCAATGGGTTCCCCGCAGGAGACCCGGAGAGCGCAGGCCCGATCAGCAACATCTTGAGCAGGTATGCAGACGCCATCGATCCGTGGGCACGCCGTATTGCCGCTCGGATGCTCGCCGATGTCGACCTGAGTGACCGCAAGGCGTGGCTCGGGGCCAGCGAGGAAATATCGCGGATATTGGGCCAGGAGATCCGGCACGCGCCGACCGGCGCAGCCATGCAGGATTTGCTGGAAGAGCAGGTTGTACTGATCAAGTCCATACCGCGCGATGCGGCAGACCGCGTGCATCGCCTGACGCTTGAGGGCCTTGAGGACAGTACCCGAGCTTCGACAGTAGCAAAGGAAATCCAGCGCAGTACCGAAGTATCGAAGAGCAAAGCGACACTCATCGCTCGCACTGAGGTGGCGCGATCGGCGTCAGTTCTCACTCAGGTGCGCGCAGAGTCGGCAGGATCAACGCACTACCGGTGGCATACCGCTGGTGACAGCGACGTGCGCCATAGCCACAAGGCGCTAAACGGAAAGATATTCGCCTGGACCGACCCGCCATTGATCAACGAGGGCAGTGACGACAGCCCCAAATGGATGCGTCATCACCCCGGACAAGTCTGGAACTGCCGCTGCTGGGCTGAACCGATATTCCCCGACGACTGAGCGACCCCGCTCAGGAGATACCAATGCCACAAACCATGAAGCGCATCCGCTCGGGTGACCGCGCGGCGTTCTTCACGACTGAAAAGCTCGGAGATCGCAGGGAGCTGACGCCCGAGGGCTTCTTGCTCTGCAAGGGCGTCGCCATTGCTCGCACGGGGCAGCAACTGTACTCGTCTGGCGAGATTCCCATTGAAGACACCGGCAACGGCGAGGTGCGCATCCAGCGTGACGCAGATGAGGTGTTCCGCGACGAGACGATTGCGAGCTTCGAAGGCAAGCCCGTCACTGTTACGCACCCGGATGAATTCGTCACGCCGCAAAACTGGAATCGCCTAGCCGTTGGCGTTGTGCAGAACGTGCGCCGCGGCGATGGAATTTCCGATGACCTGTTGGTGGCCGATCTGTTGATCACCAGCGCAGACGCAATCGAGTACGTGAATCGTGAGCTGCCGGAGTTGTCGGCTGGCTACGAGGCGGACTACGAGCAAACCGAACCAGGACACGGGGTCCAGCGCAACATCATTGGGAACCACGTAGCCCTTGTTGAGCGTGGCCGGGCTGGGCCGCGTTGTTCAATTCTTGACCATGAAGGAAGTACCGACATGAAGACGAAAGACGCAAAGCCGGCCGGCAAGCAATCTTTCCGCGAACGCCTGCGTGCGTTCTTGGACGCCGAGCCGGACGAAAAGGAAGACCCCAAGGCCATGATCGGCGACGAAGACGGTGATGACGACGAAGACGACAAGGAAAAGGCCAAGACAGGCGATGCGATTGCAACGCTTACCAAGACCGTCGACGCCCTGACCAAGACCGTCGCCAAGCTCGTCAAGGACGCCGAAGCGAAGGCGATCACCAAGACGGATGATGAGGACGAAGACGATCCCGACAACGTCGAGACTGATGACGACCTCCTGGAGGCCGAAACAGCAGGAAAGGCCGATACCGGTACGACCTATACCGGTGATGCGCTGGCGCAGATCTTCAGCCGTGCCGAGATCCTGTCCCCGGGTATCTCCATTCCGACCGGCGATGCCGCCAAGGGCAAGGACGTGGGCATCAAGCTCATGCGCAAAGCCATCGGTGACGCAATGAAGACGGAAGACGGCAAGAAGGCCATCGACGTCTTCTTGATGGGCCGTGACGCTGCGAAGCTCTCGGCCGTCGATGTTCCGGGCGTCTTCAACGGCGCAGCAGAACTCATTCGCGTGCGCAACAACGATCGTGGCACTCGCGCCGGCATCACTACCAAGGACTTCGGCCGCCAAACCAATGTGGCTGATATCAACGCGGCCAACCGCAAATACTGGGCCTCTCGGTCGGCCCAATAACCAAGCCAAGAGAGGTAAATCACCATGGTTGCATACGTGACCCGCATGCCGTACGGCATCCCCGGCGACGTGACCCGTCAATCGACGACGACGATCGAAGCCCAAGTGTTCGACAGCTCGAATGCGTTCAGCGCCTACGGCCTGTTCGGCAAGATCAGCTCCAACAAATTCATCCCGGTAGGCGCGGGCGACGCTGCGACGGCAGTCTATGGCCTGTTGGTTCGCCCGTACCCGATCACCGGGGCCAATGCCAGCGATCCGCTGGGCACGAGCGTACCACCGACCAAGGGCGTAGCCGATGTCCTCAAGCGTGGCTACGTTGCCGTCAAGGTCAATGCAGGCACGGCAGCCATTAATGGCGCGGTCTATATCCGTGTGGCGAACGCGGCGGCAGGCAAGCCCATCGGCGGTATCGAAGCAGCGGCCGATAGCACCAACACCATCGCGGTGACGGGCGCTTACTTCACTGGTGCTGCCGATGCTGGCGGCAACGCGGAAATCGCCTACAACATCTGACCACCATCACGGAATGCAATGAGGCCGCCTACGGGCGGCTTTTTTGTACCCGGAACCTGGAGCAAACCATGAACCACAGCAAGAAAGAAGTGGCTGCCGTGATGGATGCCGCGTACCCGCGCATCATCCGCGCCCGAACCACGGACGGTCTGATGACGTTCGATCAGCGCACCGTCGATTCGTCGGGCGCGTTCCTCCTCGGCGAGTTGGAGCGGCTCGATCCGCGCCTGCATGAACCGCTGGCCGCAGTCACGTGGTCGCGCGACATCGATCTTCGTGAGGACGTGTCGATCGCTGACGAGTATTCGTCCTTCACCAACTCGTCGTTTGCCGCTGCGCCCGGCGTCCCTGGGAGCGGTAAGGCGTGGGTGGGCAAGGACGCTAACGCGATCACCGGCATCGGCCTGGACATCGGCAAAACGACTACTCCGCTGCCCTTGTGGGCGATGCAACTCGGCTGGACCATTCCCGAGTTGGAATCCGCGCAGAAGTTGGGTCGCCCCGTCGATCAGCAGAAGTTCGCCGGCATGCAACTCAAGTACCAGATGGACATCGATGAGCAGGTCTACATCGGTGACACGGCGCTCGGTCTGACCGGCCTGGTGAATTCGACCGTTGGCACCACTGCCAATGCGCAGACCGGCACGTGGTCGACGGCCACGCCTCAGCAGATGCTGGACGATGTGAATGAGCTGCTCAACAGCGTGTGGGCGAACACTGGCTATGCCGTGTGCCCGGACCGTCTGCTGCTGCCGCCTGTTCAGTACAGCAAGATCCTCGGCACGCTGGTGTCCAGCGCCGGCAACATCTCGGTGCTGGAATTCCTGCGTCAGAACAGTCTGAGCAATGGCATCAATGGCCGTCCGCTGGACATTCTTCCGCTGAAGTGGCTGACCAATCGCGGCACGTCCAACTCGCAGCGCATGGTGGCCTACGTCAAGGACCCGCTGCGTGTGCGCTTCCCGCTGGTGCCGCTGCAACGCACGCCGCTGGAATTCCGCGACCTGCGGCAATTGACGACCTACTTCGGTCGCCTGGGCGCCGTCGAGTTCGTCTATCCCGAGACGCTCGGCTACCGCGATGGCATCTAAGGAGGGGCTATGAAGATCAACGTCACCAAAGCCTTTTCGCTCATCGGCAAGGACGGCACGAAGAAGGACTTCGAAGCAGGCATCCACGAGGTCGATAAGGATGTCGCTGCGCACTGGTATGTCCAGGCGCACAGCGAGCCGGTCGAAGACGAGAAGCCGGCCAAGAAGTCCAAGGATGGCGAGAAGTCGGAGTAAGCATGGACGCGGCACAGTTTCGTCTCGACTTCCCGGAGTTCGCTGACACGTCGGTCTATCCGGATGCGCAGGTGAATTTCTGGCTGTCGCTCGGGGCGAAGCTGTTGCCGCCCTGCCGGTGGGGCGATCTGCTTGACTATGGCTTGGAGCTTTTCACAGCTCACAACCTTGTCATTCAGACGCGCAACCAGCAGATAGCCGACGCAGGTGGTACGCCGGGCGCAGTAACTGGTCCGGCTACCAGCAAGGCTGTCGATAAGGTGTCTGTGTCCTATGATGCCGCTTCCGTCCTGAATGCCGATGCCGGCGATTGGAACATGACGACGTACGGTATCCAGTTCTATCGCCTGATGATGATGGTCGGCGCTGGTGGGGTGCAGCTCTGATGGCGACGGTCAAAGTCGTGAAGGACTCCACGTCGGCGGTGATGGATGCAATCCAGAAGATCGCTTCTCGGGTGGTGCTGGTTGGCATCCCGTCCGAATCGACCGAACGTCAAGACGGCGAGCCGATCAACAATGCGACGATTGGCTACATCCAGGAGAACGGCGCTCCAGCAATGAACATCCCGCCGCGGGCGTTCCTCGTTCCTGGCGTGGCCTCCGAGTCCGATCGCATTACCTCTCAGCTCAAGAAGGCTAGCCAGGCGCAACTTGATGGCAATGATGCGCAGGCGACTCAGGCGCTCAATCGTGCCGGGTTGATTGGCCAGTCTGGTGCTCGCAAGAAGATCAACGATGGCCCGTTCGTACCGCTAAAGCCGACCACGCTTGCAGCGCGGCGCGCTCGCGGGCGAGAAGGGGACAAGCCCCTGATCGATACGGGGCAGCTTCGCAACTCGCTGACCTACGTCATCCGCGACAAGAAGAAGGGCTGATTGTGCCGCTGCTCGACGTATCCGATGTGCTCTTTGATCCCATGTTCATGAGCAAGGGATTGGTATGCACTCGTTCAGCGCAGACCATTGGCGACGATGGCATCGCGGTCGTGTCGCAGACCGCCAGCACGTTTTCCGGCGTGGTGACGAGTGACAACGGCGACCTGCTGCAACGGCAGGGTAACAGTGAGCGCATCGTCGGCTCGATCACGATTCATACCACGTTCCGGCTCATCGACGGCACGCCGGACGAAACAGCCGACGTGGTCACTTGGCAGGGCCGCGACTACACGGTGACTGCCGTGAATGACTACTCGCACTTCGGGCGCGGATTCGTCTGTGCCAAGTGCGAGCTTATTCCCCTGACAGGCTGACCATGGCGAACACCTCTGCGACGGGCGGTCCTCTGACGCCTGCGGGGACGCCTGCGCCCGCTCAGGACAAAGACCTGGACGCGATCATCCAGACGCTTATCAAGGGCGTCTCTGGTTTGCCCGGGAACATGGTGCGTCCGGCATGGCAGGGCGTCGTGCCCAAGCAGCCGGCCTCGGATCAGGACTGGTGCGCGTTCCACATCAGCGGCATTCGCGCAGATGCGAATCCGTGGATTGGCCACAACGGCCAAGGCGATGGGTCGGACGAATACGTGCGCCACGAGGATATTGACGTCCTTTGCACGTTCTACGGCCCGAACGCCATGCGCAACGCATCGCTGGCGCGCGACGGCATCTACGTGACGCAGAACAGCGAGGGCATCACTTCGCACGATATGGCGGTGGTCGGCAGTACCGACCTGACGGCGGTGCCAGAGTTCGTCAATCAGCAATGGATCAGGCGCTACGACTTGCCCATTCGACTGCGTCGCAAGGTTTCTCGCGCCTACCCGGTGCTCAACATTCTGTCGGTGCCGACGAACATCGTCATCGACTAACCCTCCATCCTCGGAGAAATACACATGTCCCAAGGACTCGCAGTATCGGACGTGGTCAACGTCCAGGTGGTCATTGCGCCCAAGGCGGCGGCGACCCGCAATTTCGGCGCACTGCTCATCGTCGGGGCTAGTCCCGTCATCGATGTTGTCGAGCGCCTCCGCCAGTATTCGAACCTGGATGGAGTGGTAGCCGACTTTGGCACTTCCGCCGAAGAGTACAAGGCTGCAAACCTGTTCTTCAGCCAGTCGCCACAACCGTCGATTCTCTACGTCGGCCGGTGGGCGAAAACGGTGACCACCGCGTTGCTGAAGGGTGGAGTTCTGTCTGAGGCGGAGCAGGCCATCGACAACTTCACCGCGGTGACTGCTGGTGGCATGAAGATCACCATCGACGGGACGCTCAAGACACTGAGTGCGATCAACCTGTCGGGCGTGACGAACCTCAACGGCGTGGCCTCGGCGATCACCGCTAAGCTCTCCACGTCGGGCCTGTGCATTTGGAATGCCACGCACAACCGATTCGAGATCACCAGCGGCACGACTGGGGCGACGTCGACCATTACGTACGCCGAACCCCCGTCCAGCGGAACCGACGTATCCGCACTGCTCGGGCTTCAGTCGACGCAAGCATCGCCGCCCGTCAATGGCGTGGATGCCGAAACGATCCTCGACGCTGTGACCGACATGGCCGACATGTCGAACGACTGGTATGGCCTGCAAATCGCCGATACGTCACTGAACGCGGATAACGTCAAGGACGTCGCCGCCTTCATCGAAGGCACTGGCCAGTCCCGTATCTTTGGATACACAACCCAGGTGTCCCAGGTGCTGGACGGCTCGATCACCACAGACATTGCAAGCCAACTCAAGGCACTGAACTACAAGCGCACGTTCGTGCAGTACTCGTCGTCGAACCCGTATGCGTCGGCATCGATCTTCGGTCGGGCCTTCACGGTCAATTTCCAGGGATCGAATACGACCATCACCCTGAAGTTCAAGCAGGAGCCCGGCGTTGCTGCCGAATCGCTGACCGAGACACAGGCCGCGGCGCTGAAGGCGAAGAACTGCAACGTCTTCGTGAACTACAACAACGACACCGCCATCATCCAGGAAGGTGTGATGGCCAATGGCTACTTCTTCGACGAAGTCCATGGCCTGGACTGGTTGCAGAACGACCTGCAAACGGCGGTGTGGAATCTGCTCTACACCAGCACGACCAAGATTCCGCAGACCGATGCCGGTGTCGCTCGTATCGTCGCCACGCTCGAAGCTCGGATGGACCAATCTGTGACCAACGGTCTCGTTGCTCCTGGAGTCTGGAACTCGGACGGCTTCGGCGCTCTGGTGTCTGGTCAGACGCTCTCCAAGGGCTACTACGTGTATGCGCCGCCGATTGCCACGCAGTCGCAAGCGGACCGCGAAGCGCGCAAATCGCCCGTCCTTCAGATCGCCGCCAAACTGGCCGGCGCTATCCACTTCGTTGACGTAGTGGTTTCCGTTAACCGGTAATCGGAGTCCTGCATGCCCACCTATTCGTTTGTTGAAGTCAACGCGACTCTGGTTGCGTCTGGCGCAGTACTGGACCTCGGTGCCGGCTCGGCGAACTCCGAGGAAGGCATCACCGTTGTTGCCGCTGGCGACAAGAACACCATGACGGTCGGCGCTGACGGTGAAGTGATGCACAGCCTGCACGCCGACAAGTCCGGTCAGGTCACGCTGCGCTACCTGAAGACCTCGCCGACCAATGCCAAGCTCATGGCGATCTACGACGCCCAGGGCGAGAGCGCGGCGCTGTGGGGCTCCAACGTCATCGCCATCACGCTACCGAGCACGGGCGAGGTTATCTCGTGCCGCTCCTGCGCATTCAAGAAGGTGCCGGACATCAACTACCAGAAGGACGGCGGGACCGTCGAATGGGTATTCGATGCCGGGAAAATCGATCGCATCATGGGGACGTTCTGAAAATGGCCTACGTAGAAATCAATCAAGGCGAGCAAACCTACCGCTTGGGAAAGCTCAGCGCCATTCAGCAGTTCCACCTGACGCGCAAGATCGCGCCCGTGGTCCCGGCAATGGTCCCGGTATTTCTGCGGCTGGCCAATAGCAAGACGCCTCTGCTCGATGATCCCGACTCGCTGACCGCGTTGTTGGCCCCGTTCGCCGACGCTATGGCCAAGATGCCCGATGAGGATGCGAACTATCTTCTTGGCACCTGCCTTAGCGTCGTGGCGCGAAAGCAGGGCGACGCGTGGAAGTCGGTGTGGGATACGACGCACGGCACGATTCTGTTCGACGACATAGACCTGTCGCAGATGATGCCGATCGTCATTCGGGTGCTGCGTGAGAACCTGGGAAATTTTATCTCCGGCCTGCTTACCAACCCGTCGATCGGTCAGGCGGAGCAGGCATAGACTCGCGGTCGCTGCCTGACGGCAAGGAGTACCTGTACATCCCGGTGATGAAAGGGATGTGCAGGTATGAGTCGCTTAAGGACGGCTCGCTCGACCTAGCTGACATTGCCGAGATGCATGACATGCTGACCTTGCAGAACGACTACGACTACCTGCTGAACGAGTACGCAAAGAACCAACATGGCTGAGCCAACCGTCATCAAAGAGTTCCTGGTAGCCCTTGGCTTCAAGGTCGATCAGAAGGAACTGAAAAAGTTCACGGACGGTATTGCTGACGCCTCGAAGCAGGTAACGAAGCTCGTAAGGAACATTACCGGCGCATCGCTCGCAATCAGCGCTGGCGTGACGGCATTCGCGTCATCTCTGGAAGGGCTGTACTTCGCGTCTCAACGGACTGGCGCCGCGGCGGGCAACATCAAGGCGGCAGAGCAGGCCGCTCGGGGGCTGGGCGCTTCGGCTCAGTCTGCGCGTTCTGCTATCGAGTCCATGGCGGCCAAGATGCGGGAGAACCCCGCAAACGAAAGCCTGTTCAAGATGATGGGCGCGCAGACCCGCGATGCCAACGGGCAACTGCGAGACACCAGCCTTTGGCTGGAGGGCATCAGCAAGAAATTCCAGTCGTCCCCGATGTGGCTGGCGAAGCAATACGCTAGCCAAGCCGGGTTCAGCGACGAGATGATGCTGGCGCTTCGGTCGCCAGATTTCATCGAACGCTTTCGGCAGGCCCAACAGAAAGACAAGGGCTTTGATCAAGCCACGAAGGATGCGCATGCGTTTATGGAGCGCGTCCGACAAGCCAGTCAGGAGCTTGAACGGTTCGCCGCAAAATTCGAATCTGCCCTGCTGCAAAAGGCCGGCCCTGTCATGGATCGGTTCTCTGTGTGGTGGGACAAGAATGCCGATCGTGTGGCAGACCGCCTCGCAGGCCTGCTTACGGCCGTACTTGAGTTTGGCGAGAAAGCAATTCCGTGGGTGGAGAAGTTCTTTGACTGGCTCGTTAAGCTGGATGACGCCACGGACGGATGGTCAACCGCAATCATCGGATTGACGACGGCAATTGTCGCGCTCGGTGGCGCCCCGGTAATCGGCGCTGTTCTCGGGCTGGCGGGGGCATTCCTGAAGCTCGGAGCGGCAGCATCCGGTGCAGGAGCATCTACGGCGGGGGTGCTGTCATTTCTCGGTAAGGCCGGCATTGCCGGCGCGGCCGCTTGGGGCGGTCTTCAGATCGCGCGCGCCGCTGGGCTGCCCGATACCGACGAGGCGAAGGGATGGGAAGCCATCAAGAACGGTGATTGGCTCAAGGCATCCATGTATCTGCCCGCCGCAGATTTCCTTGGGGCATCGTGGCGTCGCATGACGGGCGGTGACCCCAACAAGCCGCAAGAGGCAGCGGGCCCAAATGGCGGTGGATCAAAGAAATTGAGTCCTCGCGATGTTGCCATGAACTTCTTCCGCTCAATGGGATGGAGTCATGAGCAGGCGGCGGGCTTGGTTGCTAATCTGACCCACGAAAGCCAGCTCAACCCAGGCGCGGTAGGTGACAACGGGCGCGCGTACGGCATTGCCCAGTGGCACCCTGACCGGCAATCCGCCTTTGCAAAATGGGCGGGGAAGAACATCCAAGGATCGACGTTGGACGAACAACTTCGATTCATGCAGTTCGAGCTGACGCAGGGCGCGGAGAAGCGGGCAGGAGACCTGTTGCGGGCCTCCACGAATGCACGCGCCGCAGCAGAGGTCGTGAGCAAGTACTACGAACGTCCGTTGGACGCCATGGGCGAAGCAAAGCGGCGTGGTGATTCCGCAGTCCAGATCGCGCAAAAGGTCGATATAAACATCGTTAGCAATGACAACGCGCAGGATATTGGTGCCGCAGCCGGCAAGTCTGTGCGGCAAGCCAACGACGAATTGACGCGTACAGCACAGGGGGCTTTCGGGTAATGCCGACCTTCGCAGGACTGATCACCATCGCGCCCAAGCGCTCGATTGGAGCCTTTACTGCCCAAGTGACCATGGAGGAAGTCCATCAGGATGATCTCCAGATCACGGAGCATCCAGTCGAGACCGGCGCGAGCATCACGGACCATGCATTCAAGAGGCCTGCCCAGGTGACGATTCGATGTGGTTGGACGAACTCCAGCATGACATCGTTGATCGGTGCGGCTCAGGGGCTGCTGTCTGCTATCACTGGCGGCTCAGCGGTTGGCAAGGACTACGTGTCGGGCATCTACGAGCAGTTGCTTGCGCTGCAAGCCTCGCGGGTACTGTTCGACATCGTCACGGGCAAGCGCGACTACCAGAACATGCTGATTCAGTCGCTCGCGGTGACAACCGACGTGGCGACCGAGAATGCCCTGATGGTCACGATGACCTGCCGCGAGGTGATCATCGTCAAGACGCAGAGCACTACGCTGCCGGATGTGTCGCAGCAGGCTACGCCATGGAAGACGGCGGGGACGGTGGATATGGGGACGAAGAGCGCTATCCCTGCAACCCCGTCTCCTGGCGGCTCGGTACCGATTCAATGAGCACGTTTGAGATCCCGCTGACCAGCCAGCCGCAGCGCTTCACGATCACGCTGTCCGGCGTCGACTACATCGTCACGGTGCGATACCGCGATGCTCAGTACGGCGGGTGGGTCGTCGACATTGCCGACGCACAGCAGAACCCTATGGTCTCAGGCATTCCGCTCGTGACCGGCATCGACCTGCTGGCGCAGTACAAGTACATGGGTTTCGGTGGCCGCCTCTGGGCGCAGACCACGGATGACCCTGACGCAGTGCCGACGTTCGCAAATCTCGGCACCGGATCAAGGGTGTATTGGGTGACCGACTAGGCCGCCAGCCGTTGCTTGATGTGGCTCAGTTGATCGTGCATGGCCTCTTCAGTCACGGCTAAGTCGTAGCCGGTCTGAAGGTTGAGCCAGCTTTGCGCATCCGTACCGAAGAAGCGGGCCAGACGCAGAGCAGTGTCAGCCGTGATTGCACGGTTGCCCTTGACGATCTCATTGATGCGACGGGGCGGCACGTCGATGGCCTTGGCCAGGGCGTACTGAGTGATGCCTAGCGGGCCGAGCCATTCCTCTTGCAGGATCTCGCCCGGATGAGGCCAAGCTACTTGTCGGGTCATGATGATCTCCTTTCAGTGGTAATCGACGATTTCAACTCGGCTGGCGTTGCCGTTCGACCACACAAAACACACACGCCACTGATCATTGATTCGGATGCTGTGCTGCCCGGCACGGTTACCTGCCAGGGCTTCCAGACGGTTGCCCGGGGGCACGCGCAGGAAGTCCAGCGTTGCAGCAGCATGGAGCTGAGTCAGCTTGCGCATTGCCACCTTCTCGATGTTGGCGAAGCGAGCGATGCGCTTGCCTTTGAAGAGCGCTTCGGTGTCGGGGCAATGGAAGTCAGTGATCATGGATGTAATAGTAACGCCCGGCGTTAATAACGTCAAGCGTTATTAGGAACGATTGTTATGTCGACACCTCAATACCTCCGCAAAGCCTCCCTCATCGTCGGCGACGATCAAGAAGCGATCGACCTGTCCGAGCTGCGGTTTCGGTTCGTGGTCCGGCGCGGCGATATCTCGACGCCGAACACGGCCGAGATACGCGTGTACAACGTCGCTCCGAACACGGCTCAGAAGCTCCAGAAGGAGTTTCAGCGCGTGGTCTTGCAGGCCGGCTATGGC
Source organism: Uliginosibacterium sp. sgz301328 (assembly GCF_041807905.1). Classification (NCBI taxonomy): domain Bacteria; kingdom Pseudomonadati; phylum Pseudomonadota; class Betaproteobacteria; order Rhodocyclales; family Zoogloeaceae; genus Uliginosibacterium; species Uliginosibacterium sp. sgz301328. The sequence continues at coordinate 67,903 of NZ_JBGVSA010000007.1, read as the reverse complement.
GGGAATTACGGGCTCATCTTCGACGGGTCGGTGATCCAGATTCGTCGCGGGCGTGAGAGCCAGACGGACACGTACGTCGATATCCGGGCAGCGTCGGGGGATGCTGCGTACAACTTCGCCTTTGCCAACTGCACCGTGGCGGCAGGGACGACGTTTGAACAGCAGATCGACAAGATGCTCACGTACGCCAAGCCGTTCAACGTGTCGAAGGGCTACGTTCCCGATCTGCCCCAGACGAGGCTTCCTCGCGGAAAGGTCGTGTTCGACCTCATCCGCGAGAGCTTCGACAACCTGCAATCGACATTGCATGGCAAGTGGTCAATTCAGGATCGGCACTTCAACTTCATCCCTCTTAACTCGTACATCCCCGGTGATCCGATTGAGATCAATGCAGAAACCGGGATGGTGGGGATGCCTGAGCAGACCATCGGCGGCCTGAACGTGCGCACGCTGCTCAATCCAAGCGTGAAGATTGGGCACACCATCCGCATCAACAATGCGTCGATCCAGGATTACAGGCTTAGTCTCAGCCCTGGCGACAAATCCAACAATGACGCGGCTCTCAACGGTGTTGCCCGCAAAGATGCAGACGGCCTGTACTACGTCATGATGGCCGACCACTATGGCGACACGCGAGGGAATGATTGGTACTCAGATCTCATCTGCTTGGCCGTAGATGCCACGTATTACACGGAGGAGTTCACTCGCCGCGGCGTAATTCGAGAGCTAGACACTGGTCCAGTCAAACCCTACGGCTAAGGAATCAAGTAGTGGCTAGATTCCCCCATAGGTCCGACGACCACGGGGTCTGCGCTTTCTGACGATATCCGGATCTTGAGACCGCTATAGGTGCCGGCAGTGAAGCCCTTGCCATCACGCAAAACTATGAAGATTCGACCATCAGTAAGAGGCGCCCAGCACCCATCGGAGTTAGTGGAGGCGTCAGAAAATCTTCGGTAGGACTCTGAGTTTTCGAATTCCAGCGGGCATGGGATATACATCGAATACACCTTCTTAACATCTTGCCTCTTCAGGGTGTCGCCATCTCTGTACTTTTTATCCCCATTGGGTTCTACGAATACGTCATACGGAAATGAAATTTTATCTGGCTGAATGCCGGGGTCGTCTGGACCGCCATAAGCGTCTTCAAACGATCTAAGAACCATTGGTCGAGGCGCTTTCTCTTTTTGCTGCTTCTCTCTTAGCTGTGCGGTTAGGGGGTTCATCACGCCAACGACTGTGGCCGGGAAGGTCTCATCCTTCGACTTGACCCGAAATACGCTAATGTCTGATCGGACATCCTGGCTGCCGCTTTCGTAAATGAAGACGATCTTGTCTGGATAGGCATGAAACCAGCATCCTCGTCCCGAGGCAGGTTGAGTTCGCAGTGCCAATGGCATCTCGAATTTCCGGTATTTCGAGGCATCGACAAGGGGTAGATCGCACTTTTTCTTCGTATAGAAAATGAAAACCGGTTGTCGGTCACTTTGGACGACATATCCATCCGGGAAGTCGACCCCGTTTAACCATACGAAGAACTCCGTATCCGCGCTCCATGCGGACATTGAGGCGACAAGCAGCGCTGCGGCAACAACACTTTTCATCAGGATCACCATGAGACAGATTGAACGAACGGGCGACACTTTGGCCGCCATGAAGGCGCTTGTGCGCGGCGACCGCGCCCGGCTTTGGACAGCTCTCCCCGGGATTATCCAGTCTTTCGATGCTGTTGCCATGACCTGTACGGTACAGCCGGCTTTGCGCGAGAACGTGCGTCAGGAGGATGGCTCGACGCAGAGCCTACAGCTCCCGCTCCTGGTCGATGTGCCCGTGGTGTTTCCGGGCGGTGGCAGCTGCACGCTGACGTTTCCGGTGAAGGAGGGCGATGAGTGCCTTGTGGTGTTCGCATCGCGCTGCATTGACGCGTGGTGGCAGCAAGGCGGCATCCAGCAGCAGGCTGAGTTCCGCATGCACGACCTGTCGGACGGCTTTGCGTTCGTGGGCGTCCGCAGCCAGCCGCGCAAGTTCAACGTGAGCACTGAGGCGGTACAGCTCCGCAAAGACGACGGCTCGGCCTTTGTTCAGATCGATGTGGCCACGGGCGGCATTCTCGCAACGACGCCGAGCGACATCATTGCCAATGCGGGCACTTCGGCCCGGGTCGTCGCGCCCGAGATTTTCATAACCGGCCACGTGACCATCAACGGCGACGTGGATGTGAATGGCGAGGTAACCGCCAATGGCATCCCGCTGTCGGACCACAAGCACAAGGACGTGGTGCCGGGTGGCGGCGTGTCTGGCGTGCCTGTGGTGTGACGGAGACGTAGAATGATGGCTCCAATACTACTGATGCCGGCCATGACTACCGAACAGCAATTTGAGTACATCGGGCGCTACACCGTAGCCAAGAAGGACGTACAGCGGCTTGTTGCGCAGCGCCACGCGCTGGCAGGAAACCTGTCCGTTCTGCTTCAGCGGGCCAGCTTGGTGAATAGCAGCGCCGTAACGGTAGATCGCATCTACACATTGGACGCGGCGGCGGCAGAGGCCAAGTTGAAGGAGTTGATTGACATCAACACCCAGCTTGAGATGGCTATCGATGAGATGAACCGGTATGCCGATGCTGCCGGGGAATCCCCCGCGAAGAGGATTTAGCCAGCACATCACGTTGATAAAGCCCGCCGAGCGCGGGCTTTTTTGTGCCTGTAGAAAAGCGAAAGGCCCGGCTGCTAGCAACAGTCCGGGCCTTTCTGTTTTCAACCCCTTGAAGGAGCAAGAGGAAGAACCTGAATGAAGATTACCAAAATGAACGTTGAAGGCAAGCTGGATGAACAGGGCTCGGCCAAGTTCGCCGGGCGTATTGGGGTCTCATACGTCATCGCGAGCATCTTGGGCGGCGCGGCAGCGCTCATCTATGCGCTGGCCAAGCTGCTGGAAGTGGTTCGGTTCTGAGCCATGAGATATCGGCGACTCGACGCCAACGGCGACTACACCTTCGGCACTGGCGGTGACTTCCTCCGCGACTCACCCGAGACGGTAGCGCAGGCCGTGCGCACGCGCCTGGACTTGTGGCGCGGCGAGTGGTTCGTGGATACCTCGGATGGCACTCCGTGGCAGACAGAAGTACTCGGCAAGAACACCGCGGCGACCTACGAAGCAGCCATCAAGCGTCGCATCGTGGGAACCGAAGGCGTGACGCAACTCGTCGACTTCTCAAGCAGCTACGACGGCGACACGCGTCGGCTGACAGTCACGGCCACGATCGACACCGCCTACGGGCAAACAACCATCACCGAGACCCTGTAAATGGCTTCTCCCGTCGCAGTAACCATTGACGCGAACGGCATCAGCGCGCCGACGTTTGCCGAGATTCAGGACTGGCTCAAGGCACAGTACCGGTCGATTTATGGCTCTGACGTCTATCTGGAGAACGACAGCCAGGACGGTCAGTTCCTTGGGGTGCTGGCCTCGGCCCTGAACGACAACAATGCCGCGACTATTGCCGCGTACAACAGCTTCAGCCCGGCCACCGCTCAAGGCGTGCCACTGTCGAATGTGGTCAAGATCAATGGCATTGCGCGAGATGTGGCGACGTACTCGACCGTCGATCTGCGCGTCGTGGGAGTGGCCGGCACGGTCATCACGAACGGTGTCGCACGGGATGGCAATGGCAACCTGTGGGCGCTCCCGGCCTCGGTAACGATTCCGCCTGCGGGCGAGATCACTGTGACGGCTACCTGCACAACCGTGGGCGCGATCATGGCGCAGCCGCATGCGATCACGACGATCCAGACGCCCACGCTCGGATGGCAGTCGGTCGACAACGCATCCGCGGCGGCAGCCGGCGCACCCGTTGAGACCGACGCGGCTCTGCGCAACCGGCAGACGATCTCGACAGCGATTCCCTCGCGCACGGTGCTGGATGGCATCGTCGGAGCCGTAGCAGCACAAACTGGCGTGGAGCGATATCAGGCCTACGAGAACGACACGGATACGACGGACAGCAACGGAATCCCGTCGCACTCTATATCTCTGGTGGTGGAGGGCGGTGACGCCCACGACATCGCCGCAGCGATCGCGCTGAAGAAGACGCCCGGAGCAGGCACCTACGGTACGACCGAAGAGACCGTGCCTGATGCCTATGGGCGTCCCATGAAGATCCGGTTCTTCCGGCCGACATTCGACGGCATCAAGCTGGCAATCACAATCAAGGCGCTCTCCGGATACACGACAGTCATCGGTGACGAGATCAAGCAGGCCGTTGCTGACTACATCAATGCACTCGGCATCGGTGATTCGGTCATCTACTCGCGGCTCTATGTGCCTGCGAACCTTGGTGGGTCAGCCGATGGCATGACCTACGAAATCACCGCATTGACGGTCGGGCTCGTAAGCGGATCGCTGGGTACTAGTGATGTCGTGATCGACTTCAACCACGCCGCGACTTGTGACGTTGCCAACATTGCCCTAACGGTGGTCTGACATGGCGACTGCTGACGACTACGTTGGGCTCATCACATCGGAGCACAACGACAAGCCGAAGTACGTCGCCATGGTGCGAGCGCTGGCCAGTGCAATCGCTGACCAGAACAACGTCACATCGAGCTTGCCGGATCTATTCAGCCTTGATTCCGCCGTTGGCGTGCAGCTTGATGCTGTGGGGCTGTGGGTCGGGATTTCGCGCATCGTCGCAGTGCCGATCGACAACGTCTATTTCTCGTTCGACATCGACGGCCTGGGCTTTGACCTGGGTGTGTGGAAAGGACCATACGACCCGGACTCGGGACTGACTCACCTTGATGACGACACCTACCGTCTATTTCTGCGCGCGAAGATCGGGGCGAACAACTGGGATGGAACGCTTGGACAATCCAAGGCGATTCTCGACCTGATCTTCAACGGCGGGACATACGTCTTCATCCAAGACAACCAGGACATGTCCATGGACATCGTCGTGTCGGGCGACATCCCGTCGCCCGTATTCATGGCGATCTTGTTCGGCGGCTACCTGCCGCTCAAGCCCGAAGGCGTACGCGTCAATGGCTACTACTCGACGTCCGCCTATGGCGCGCCTGTATTCGGATTCGATGTCGACAACCAGTACATCGGTGGTTTCGACCGTGGCGCTTGGGCGACTTCCGATCTGACCCTTATCAATCAACTGATGGCGCTCACGCAGCAAGTCGTCGCTGTGGCGCCAGACGTTCATCACCTTGTCCATGTGCTTCTTCCTGAAGCGCTTACGTATCCCTAGGAGTACGCATGCCCACCAACGACTTCCGCGCGTTCGCTTCGTCGAGCGGCGCGAACGTTCTGACTCAGGCCGACTACGTCGCACTCAGTGATCTGATCGCGAATGGATTTCTGTCTGGCACGGCGAAGAGCGAACAACTCAACAAGGTCTGGCGCCAGGGATCGATCATGGCAGCCGTGATCGGTCAGTTCATCTGCGATAAGACCGGGCAGGACGCTGTCGATGACGGGACGACCGCGGTTCTGGTCGCAGCCTTGGGTACCGCGGTCAAAGTGGCAGCCCAAGAAATGTTCTCCGGGTCGAATCAGAACCTAGTGGCCAATGGCTACCAACGATTGCCGGGGGGCCTGATTCTTCAGTGGGGCAACGCAGTCATCGGATCGGGGACTAGCGTCACGTTCCCAATCACTTTTGGGGGCGGCTGCTTTGGTGTCTGGCTAACGCCCAACACCTCTGCGCTTCTTCCGGCAAATAAGGTCGGCATCGTCGACATGACGAGCGCCCCGACTGGTACGGGCTTCATTGCCTACAGCTCTAGCCAAGACAACGCAGGCGGCGGCTGGTACCCATATAGCGCTCAGACATTCTGGCTCGCAATTGGCAAGTGAAAGGAATCCCGTGTTCGCTCTCTACGTAGAACAAGACAAGCGCTTTGCATTCTCTGATGTCGACAACGGCGGCAAGAAGATCACGACCGAGGCCTACAAGGAACTGTTCGATGCCCAGGCAGAAGGGAAGATCATCGTCCGCGGCGCTGACGGCATGCCGTCAATCGCAACGCCGCCCGCGCCTACGGATGATGAGGTCGTGGCCAGACAGATTTCCTTCGTGCAATCGCTCCTCGACGAAGCTGCACGCGAGCTTGGATACGACAGCATTGCTTCTGCCATCTCATATGCCGACGAGCCGAGCGTCGCCAAGTTCCAGGAAGAAGGGATTGCGTTTCGTCGCTGGCGGTCGATGGTCTGGGCGCATTGCTACCAAGTTCTCGCGGATGTGAAGGCAGGGAAGCGGACGACGCCGAGCCCTGATGAACTGCGCGCAGAGCTTCCCAAACTCGCCCTGTAACGCCAAACGAGACCAACCACAGCCGCCTTCGGGCGGCTTTTTATTGCCCGAGAGAACCACGCAATGGCCTCCAGCACACTACCTGATGCAGTCAATCAGTTCATCGATGACGCCAACATCGCGCATCAGATCGTTCAAGGCGACGAAAACACGGACGTGCCGACAGAAAGCGGTCCATGCCCAACATTCCGTAAAGCAACGAAGAACGTACAGGCCGTACTGGTCAATCTTTCCGGCACTGGCGACGGACAAGGCTCCGAGATGGTCGGCTTCATCCAGGCCGGCACGGGAGCAGTGCCGAGGACTGTGCAGGGCAAGAATCAAGAGCCCGTAAGCGTTGAAGATTTTGGCGCTGTTGATGGATCGCTGTCCGATGCCGCGCCTGCATTCACGAAAGCCTTTGCGACAGGCAAGGCGGTGCTTGTCCCAGGGAAATATGTCATCGCCTCAACGGTCACAGTTGATCGTGACGACGCGGTGATGATCGGGTCGAATCCGGGCTATTCGCAGATCACCTCGACCGTGCCGAGCGGCTACACCTTTGTGATGGGCACTACGGCGGTGCCAGCGAAGGGCGGCTTGGTGGTGCGCGGAATCCGGTTCATCCGCTCGTCCGGCACCACGAGCTGTCTGCGTATCACCGAGAACCTAGACGCCTTGATTGAGGGGAATTACTTCTCTGGTTTCTCCGACTATGCAATCGAGGCAAATCAATCTGACGGCCTGATTATTCGCAAGAATCTCATCTTCGGCTGCTCCGTGAAATGCTATTCGGAGATGGACCGGCTGGTCATTGCCGAGAACGATATCCAGGCCGCTCCCAACCACCCGAATATTGAAGTGTATGGCGGCGCCGCCATCGCCATCGAGAAGAACTTCCTCAACTGGTCGAATCACGAAGCAATCGTCCTGGGGTATGACTCCGTGCGCGGCGACTACCAGCGCTGCCCGACCATTCGCAACAACTACATCGAGCGCTGCTGCCAAACCGACACCGGGTCAACGGATCGTCCATTCATCCACGTCGGCAAGCCAGTCGATCAGACTGGCGCGGCGTATGGCGGGCCTGATGTTGTGCTGTGGGCCAGCGTCACGAACAACTACATCAATGCGGATGCCGGCAATGCCAACTTGGCGAATGTGATCCCGGCGCTGTTTGAGCGCGTGACGGAAGTGTTTTGGGACTGCAACCGCCCGATCAACTTCACCAAAGGTGGGGCCGGCAACGGAATTCAGCCGCGCATCAAATACCCGATGAAAAATTTCCGCGCCGGAAATCACAACACCAAATACGTGGATATCTCCACGGGCGGCACTGGCGCATATCAGCAGTTCTCGTACCCTGCGTTGTCACCGTACCGGGAGATGACTGTGTTCCTCGGCACGGTAATTGTGCCCACCGATGCCGGTGGATCTGGCGCGTACAACTTCACGAACGTCGACACTGGCGCCAATCCGCTGGACACAGGCCGCATGATCATTCTTTGCACTCCGCAGAATGACTGTCGCGTCTTTACGAGCAACTACGCAGTGAGTTCGGGGACGTCTATCGACGGCACCGATCAAATCAGTTGGCGAGTAAACGTCGCTGGCGGCCCGGTATCTTCGTCTGTTGGCGTCGTTGTCTCGGCACTCGTTCTTGTTCCATAAAAACGGTGATCTCGCGAGTATGAAAAATGGAGGCGACGAAGTGGCCAACCGATCAACTGATGACCCTACCGTGAAGCCAGTCCGCACATACCCGTCATGGGCCGTGGTCGTGACCGTATCTACGTGGGTGTTTTCCGCGGGCGTCCTTTACAGCGGTATGCAGGAGCAGACGCGCGCGATGGCCCGTCTCGATGGCACCGTCGCTGCGCTTGCTGCGCAGGTTGCCGGCAAGGACATCAAAGATGCGCAGCACGATGCGCGGCTTGATGAACACGAGCGGCGCATGACCGAGTTCGGCGCGCGCATCAGTAACCTGGAGAGCAGGCGATGATTGAGCTTGTTGAAGAGGCGCGTCAATGGTGGCGCCTATGGTCAGTGCGGATCCTCGGTTTGATCCTGCTGTTTCCCGACATCTACAACGGTGTTGCGGCGCTCGGATGGGTCGAGCAGTTGCCGGCGCCTGCAATGTGGAGCGTGCGCGCCTTGGCTGCCGCTGGCATCGCGGCGCGGATCGTCAAGCAGCGAGGACTGAATGCGTCCTGACGACCGTCTCTCTCCGCACTTCAGCCTGCGTGAGCTGATGCGCAGCGAATACGCGGCACGCCACGATCTGGACAACACGCCGCCCGATGCGGTGGTCGACAAGCTCATTGTCGTGGCAGAAGGCCTCGAACGCATCCGCTTCGTCATCGGTACGCCGATCAACGTGCAGAGCGGCTATCGGTCGCCTCGGGTGAATGCCGGCGTCGGCGGTGCGGCTACGTCACAGCACCTCAAGGGCGAGGCGGCGGACATCAACGCTGTCGGCTACAAGCCGCGCGAGCTTGCTGCGAAGATCCTGAAATGCCAGGACGCTATCCGCTTTGACCAACTGCTGCTCGAATATCCAGACGTCGGCGGATGGGTGCATGTGTCGTTTGTCGAAGGTCGTGAGCCTCGCGGTCAGGTGCTGACGAAGCTCACGGGGAAGCCGTATCAGATTGGGCTGGCGTGATGGGTGAGGCGATATCAGCATGAGTCTGGTTAATTTCACCCCGCCCCAATTCCGTGCTGTTGTGGTAGCTGCCCTCGTGTTGGCACTAGCCGCGCTGGCATTCGGCGCTGGCTGGACTGCGCAGGGTTGGCGCAAAGACCGTGAGATTGCCGATATCAAAGAGGCCATCGCCACGGATCGCGCCCAGGCCGCAGAGCGGGCAGCCAGCGATATGCAGTCGGCGGCACTTGCGATGCGCACTTCTGCTGATGATGTGCGCCGGTCGAGCGCTAACCTGAAGGCCAGCATGGCCGCCATTACCAAGGAACTGAAGAATGCGCCGGCTCTGCCTGCTGATTGCAAGCCTGATGCTGTCCGCGTGCGCGGGCTACGGGACGCCTACGACGCTGCCCGTCGTTCCGCCGCTGGACAGTGAGCTAGCCCGCGATTGCGTGGTGCCGGATGCGCCGGAGTCCGACGATTACGACGCGTGGCAGGCTGCACATCAGGCCGTACTGGCAGAGCTTGCCGACTGCGCGCTGAGGCACCGGAAGACGGTGCATGCGTGGCCTAATAATTCGACGAGCGAGTAGAAGAGATTGGAGTGGGTGGCCGGCAGGCAGTTGCCGGCTTCGGGCCGGCATCGAAACCGGCGTCTCTCGCGTGTCGCGGTAAGCATATCCACTCTGCCACCGATCAACGCCCGCCGATTGCCACCGGCAGACGCTGACGCGCATCGCCACTGCGCATTCACCCACAAGCCAAGGCAACTGGCGCGGCTAACGCGCTCCTGTTGGTTGCGCCCCGTGACCGCACTCCGGGTTATCCAGCAGCCTTGCTTCTGGGTGCCGTCTTTCCGGCTGCCATGCCATTTGTCGCCCTGCGACCCATCACGGATTCGAACCGCCCCCCGTCGCCCCGCCCTCGGCAAACGACCCGGAGTTGAACCGGGCTTTTTGTAGTGGATGGTAGGGTTCGAACCTACGCCTAGCGGCCGTCGCCGCGATCCGTCGATCTGCTCTGCCAACTGAGCTACACCCACACGGCTGGCGACTCCCGGCTATTCGTCTAAGGTCGGCTGCTGCGGGAGACAGCAAGTCATAGCCTATTCAATCGCCATGCGTGTGAGTACCGCTGATTCGTCAGACTGGCTCAGCGGTCAAGCCTTGATAGCTTGCCTACCTCTGGTAGGAAAGTCTGCTTCCAGAATAGCACCTTGGCATAGCGTTCACAAGCCGAAAATCTGTCTAAAACTCATGTACAACAATCCGTGTAAACAACCACTTATGCAGAGCTTTCGGTACGAAAACAATTAGACGAATTTCGTCATTGTTCGTTTGAAATCAAGGCTGTACTTCATAATCAAATACTGATGCTGCATCATCGGCGTGTGCCGAGCAATTTCTTCTTCAGTGAACATGCGAATAGTGCGGGGATATCGTGTCTGGTTGGCGTTGCAGAATCAGTCGGAGCAGCGCGTCTTGGCGCCGGAGCCATCGGGCTGCTTCGGAGGACATGCATCTTACCAGTCTCGGCCGGCCGCCGATCTGCCTGTCCGGTTGGCAGGGGTGGAACTCGCCGCACTTAGGGGCGATGCCGGGCACCAGAAGGCCGATGACGATAGGCGGGAGCACCGGTTGCCAAGCCGCGGCACCGGAGAGGGGCGGGAAAGGCGTCGGTGCATTAGTGTGAAAGTGCCGTCCAACTGCTGCAGATCGCGCGGGAAAAAAAGCTGCCTTGCCCGGGGATGGGCTCTTTTTTCGTCCAGCGACCGGAAAACGCGGGGGAGCCGAGTGTCTCGCCCAGCGCAACGGCGCATCGGCCGCCAGGACATTGCAGGGCGAACCAATGCGCGACGGGAAATGTCGCGGATGGATGTGTTCTGGCAAATACATCCAGACCGGGCCCCCGTGACACGACTGCGAAACCGGACCGCGCGGCCAAGGAGGCCAGACGCATGGACCGTTCGGTCTGTCCCGCTCCAATCGGTCGATACGTCTTGCCCCTTGCGCTGATATACGATGTGGTGTTGCGAACGCGGCAACGTACCGATATTTCGCACAACGGAAAGTCGAAGGTGCTCGCCCGGACGGCGAGCGATGGGTGCCTTCGGCGATTCCAGGACAGATTCGATTCCTACGCGTGACCAACAACGCAACACCTCACAGGAGAGCAAGATGTCACTTCGCATCAACGACGTAGCGCCCAACTTCACCGCGCACACCACGCAGGGCGTGATCGATTTCCACGAGTGGATCGGTGACCAATGGGCGATCTTGTTTTCGCACCCGAAGGACTTCACCCCGGTGTGCACCACCGAGCTGGGCTACATGGCCAGGATCGAGCCCGAGTTCACCAAGCGCAACGCCAAACTGATCGGCCTGTCGGTCGACTCGGTCGACAACCATGACAAGTGGGCCGTCGACATCGAAGAAACCCAAGGCGCAGCCGTGAAGTACCCGATGATCGGCGATACCGACCTGGCCGTGGCCAAGCTCTACAACATGCTTCCGGCCGAAGAGACCGGCACCTCCGAAGGCCGCACGCCCGCAACCAACGCGACAGTGCGCTCGGTGTTCATCATCGGCCCGGATAAGCGCATCAAGCTGATGCTGACCTATCCGATGACCACCGGCCGCAACTTCGACGAAATCCTTCGCGTGCTCGACTCCATGCAACTGACGGCCAAGCACAAGGTCGCCACGCCAGTGAACTGGAAGCAGGGCGATGACGTCATCATTACGTCGGCCGTCACCAACGAAGAAGCCGAGCAGCGTTTCCCCGGCTACAAGACGATCAAGCCTTACCTGCGGACTACGCCGCAGCCCAAGTAGCCCCGAACGGCGCAAAGCGTAATGGGCCGCTCTTTTGCGGCCCATCTTTCGTTGCAGGGCTGTCATGCGAAGCCGGGTGCATTGCTTAGGTCGTGTGGACTGCCGGCCGCCATGTCGCGCATTTCGGCCGTCGCGGCGAAACACATGCCGAGCGCTCCCCCGACTGACTCCACGCATTTGATTAGCATCAATTTCAAATATTCCACACTGGTCGCGCGGGTTTCGTCGAATCCCGCGCCCTGCGGTGTATTGCGCTGGCCGTGAATAAGCAAGGCAGAAAAGGATATTTAGTTCGCATGAGGCGGCTGGCTAGCATGGCTGGACATCGAGGTTGCCGCCCACATCGACTGCGCGGCGTACCTCGCCTGATCACACACTAGGCAAGGATGACCACCATGAAATTCCGCTTCGCAGCGATCGCCGCGCTGGCACTGTTTGCCGCCAACGTCGCCCATGCAGACCGTCTCGACGACATCAAGCGCGCAGGGGTTCTGCGCGTGGCCGCGTTCGACAGCAATCCTCCGTTCGGCTTCATCGATCCGCAGTCCAAGAAGATCGAAGGGCTGGACGTGGACTACGGCAAGGCTTTCGCCGCCAAGCTGGGCGTCAAGCTCGAAATCATCCCCACCAACCCGGCCAACCGGATTCCGCTGCTGACTGCCAACAAGGTCGACATTGTGCTGGCCAACTTCACGATCACTGAAGAGCGCGCCAAGCAGATCAACTTCAGCATTCCGTACTTTGCCTCGGGTCAGCAGTTCATCGCCAAGAAAGGCGTGCTGACGTCGCCCGACCAGATCAACAAGCTGCGCGTCGGCGTGGACAAGGGCACGACCAACGAGATCGTGCTGCGCGAGAAATTCCCCGGCGCTACGCTGGTGGCCTACGACGACACGCCGTTTGCCTTCACCGCGCTGCGCAACGGCAACGTCCAGGCGATCACGCAGGACGGGCCCAAGCTCATTGGCCTGCTGGCCAATGTGCCGGACAAGGATAAGTACGAGATCCCGCCGTTCTCGGTATCGGATGACCTGATCGGCGTGGGCATTCCGAAAGGCGAAACACGCCTGACCGATTTCGTGAATACCACGCTGCGCGAGCTGGAAGCCTCCGGCCAGGCGCAGAAGATCTATGACACCTGGTTCGGCCCCACCACCCGCACACCGCTCAAGCGCATCTTCAAGATCGGCGACAAGAGCTGATTGTCCACATACGCCCGAGATGAGGGATGCCTCCGCACCGCACGTGCGGAGGCGTGCATTCGATGATCGATGAACTGCTCGCGCCAAGATACCTGGGCTGGTTGCTCCACGGCTTCTTCAACACTGTCGTGCTCGCCGCCGTCGTGTGCGCATGCGCAACCTTGGTCGGGTTCGTGTTGTGCGTGCTGCGCGCGGTCGATCGCGGCGGCGTTTCGGTCGCGGTGCGCGCATACCTGAGCGTCTTCCGCAACACACCGCTGCTGGTGCAGTTGTTCTTCTGGTATTTCGGCGTGTCCAGTCTGTTCCCCGAAGGCTGGCTCGAATGGCTGAATACGCCACACACGTGGCGCGTTGTTGCGCTGCACGTGATGTGGCCGCCGTTTGAATATCTCGCGGGCTTCGTCGGCCTGACGCTCTACACCTCGGCCTTCATCGCCGAAGAACTCCGTGCCGGCGTGCGCGCCGTGCCCGCGGGGCAAGTGGCGGCAGGGCTGGCGCAGGGTTTCACGCCGGCTCAGGTGTGGCGTCACATCGTCATGCCGCAGGCGCTGCGCATCGCGCTCGGACCGGTACTCGGGCAATACATGAATGCGATCAAGAACTCGTCGCTCACCATGGCGATCGGATTGGCCGAACTGTCGTATGCATCACGGCAGGTCGAAACCGAAACCTTCAAGACCTTCCAGGCTTTTGGCGTGGCGACCGCGCTCTACATTGCGATGATCGTGCTGATCGAGTGGGGCGGCCAGTACCTGCGGCGCCGTGTCGCGTACCCGCACTGAGCGTTGCGCATGGATTTCTCAGTCATTGGCGACAACCTGTCGTACCTGATGCTTGGCGCGTGGCCGGAGGGGCCGCTCGGGGGCGCGGCGCTCACGCTCGTGCTCAGCGTGTCCTCGGCGCTGGCCTCCAGCGCGATCGGCCTTGCTTTAGGCGTGGCACTGGCCGTCACGCAGGGCGCGACGCATCGGGCGCTGCTGGCGTTCGTCGGGTTCTTCCGCGCGATTCCCGTGATCATGCTGATCTTCTGGGCGTACTTCCTGCTGCCCATCGTGCTGCATATCGATGCGCCCGCGCTGGGCACGGTGGTGTGTTCGCTGTCGCTGATCGGCGGTGCCTACCTTGCACATTCGGTGTGGGCCGGCATCAGCAGCCTGCCGCGCGGGCAATGGCATGCGGCCCGCGCGCTGGGCATGCGGCCGTGGCAGGTCATGCGCTGGGTGATCCTGCCGCAGGCGCTGCCGATCATGGCGCCGTCGTTCGTGAATCAATGGATATCGCTCACCAAGGACACCTCGCTGGCCTACGTCATCGGCGTGGGAGAACTATCGTTCGTGGCGGCGCAGGTGAGTAATCGCGTGATGGTGCACCCGACCGAGATCTTTCTCTTCGTCGGCGCGGTGTATTACCTCGTCTGCGCATCGCTCGAACTGTGCGCGAACCGGCTCGCCCGGCGGTACGCCGTGCCGGTGCGCTGACAAATGTGCGAGCGCGCTGGCGGAAATATGTGAGGGTATTCTGTTTGATGCCTCAGCCACGCGCCGAATGTTGTCGGAGGCACGGCCATCCGTTCGTTTGCGTCATGAAATCACTCAGTGCGCATATGTTCGGATGACGCACTTGGCGCGGAGTCAACGGCGTCGGCACAGGGCCGACTCACCATTTTCAACTTTTCTGGTCGTCATAAGAGGAGTTGGAAATGAGCAAGAGTACATTGCCTCGTCCGCTGGTGCTGGCGCTGTCGGCGGTATTTCCTGTCATTGCCGGCGCTGCGGCGGACACGCCCACCGCACCCACACAGCGAAATGGTTTTGCAGGCTACGACCATCCAAACCAATACATGGTCCGATCGACCACGAAGCTGGCCGACAACATGATGCCGGTCATCGTTCATGCCGAACAGGACAGGGTGGCCCGGCAGAAACTGGCGGACCTCCAGAAGAGGACCGGCAAGAAGCCCAATGTGTTGATCTTCATCCTCGATGATGTGGGCTGGATGGATGTGGGCTTCAATGGCGGCGGCACGACGGTGGGCAACCCCACGCCGGATATCGATGCCGTGGCAAGCCAGGGCCTGATCCTGACCTCGGCGTATTCGCAACCGAGTTCATCGCCGACACGGGCGACCATCATGACCGGCCAGTATCCGGTCCACCACGGCATTCTCCGCCCGCCCATGTATGGCGAGCCCGGTGGCCTGGAGGGGGCAACGACCGTGGCGCAGCTCATGCGCGATCAAGGCTATGTGACGCAGGCCATCGGCAAGTGGCACATGGGCGAGAACGATGCCTCTCTGCCGCAGAACGTCGGCTTCGACGATTTCCGCGGTTTCAATTCGGTGTCGGACATGTACACCGAATGGCGCGACGCCAACGTCAATCCGGAAGTGGCGCTGAGCCCCGATCGTTCCGAATACGTGAGCAAGCTGCCGTTCAACAAGAGTGACGTCCACGCAGTGCGTGGCGGCAAGCTGGAGAACCTCGCCGACATCACGCCGAAGTACATGGAAGACCTCGACCAGCGCTGGATGCAGTATGGCGTTGAGTTCATCGAGAAGATGTCGAAGAGCGACAAGCCGTTCTTCTTGTATTACGGCACGCGCGGCTGTCACTTCGACAATTATCCGAATGCGCGTTACGCCGGGCGCTCTCCGGCGCGGACAAGCTATGGCGACTGCATGGTCGAGATGAACGACATCTTCGCCTCGCTCTACAAGTCGCTCGAAAAAACCAATCAGCTCGACAACACGCTGATCATATTCACCTCGGACAACGGCCCGGAACAAGAAGTCCCGCCGCATGGACGCACGGCGTTCCGTGGCGGCAAGGGTTCGACCTGGGAGGGCGGCGTCCGCGTGCCGACGTTCGCATACTGGAAGGGCATGATCGAGCCGCGCAAGTCTGACGGGCTCTTCGAGCTTGCCGACCTGTTCAACACCAGCCTTTCGGTTGCCGGCAAACCGGGCGCCGATGTCGCCAAGTTGGTGCCGCAGAAAACCTATATCGACGGCGTTGACCAGACATCGTTCCTGCTGGGCAAGGACGGGCAATCCAACCGAAAGGCGGTCTACTACTTCTGGAATGACAAGCTCTCGGCCATTCGAGTAGATGAGTTCAAGTTCTTCACGCTTCTTCAGCAACCGGATGCGTTCACGCAAAAGGGGTACAAGGGCGGTTTCTCGGGCGCCATCATGCAATCGGCCGGATCGATGATGTTCAACCTGTACACCAATCCGCAGGAAGACGACGCCGTCGGCATCCGCCACATTCCGCTGGGCGTGCCGCTCGAGGCCGAGATGAGGGCCTATGCACAAGTCCTGAAGGAGTACCCGCCCAAGGTACAGATCGGCTTCTAAGCCAGGCCGCCCCTCGTGCGGGGGCGGTCTCCTGCAGCCGCGCCGGCCGGCGCGGCTGCTGTTCCCGCATCAACGTGGCTTTTGGAAAACCAAGGTCGCCTGCATGATGTCGCTGGCCGGACGGCCTTGTGCGAGCAATCGGGACATGCCAGCCATGTACGGCGTGACGTGCTCGAAAAAGCGGCGCAGGCCGACACACAGGTAATTGAGTCGCCGGCTGTCGTCGGTCGGTATGAACCGATGCCGCGGGCATCCGCCCCAGCACGCCTTCAGCACCTTGCAGCGCCTGCATTCATCCGGCAACAGTGCGAACTTGTCCCGGCCGAACTGTTCCTGGGACGGTGCGTCGGCCATGGCGGAAAGCGGCTGATTGGTGATATTGCCGAGCAGGTAGTCTGGATAGGCGTAGTGATCGCAGGCGTAGACGTCGCCGTTATGCTCCATCACGAGTGAGCGTCCGCACGTAGGGCGATGGTGGCAGACCGCGCCGGGGCGATCCATGTAGTTGGCCAGCGCCCACTCGATATTCATCACGAACACGCGGCCCACATCGCGCTTGATCCATTCATCGAATATCGCATTCAGAAAGTGGCCGTAATCTGCCGGCCCGACCGACCATGGCGTGACGAGCCCCTCGCGCTGCGGCAGATCGTGCGCCGAGCCGGCGGGCGGTGGAGCGAGCTGAATTTTCGCCGTGCTGCCGACGGTCGGCTGCGTGCGTTCCACCACCGGCAGGAACTGGATATACCGCGCGCCGGCGTCACGCAGAAAGCGGTACACCTCGAGAGGTTCGGTGGCGCTGCGCCGATTCACGCAGGCCAGCACGTTGTAGCGCACGCCATGCTTCTGCAGCAGACGCAGCGCACGCAGCACGAGATCGTGACTCGGGTTGCCACCGCGCGTCACGCGGTATTCGTCGTGAATGGCCGCAGGGCCGTCGAGCGACAATCCGACCAGAAAATCGTGCTCGGCGAGAAAACTGCACCAGTCTTCGTCGATCAGCAGCCCATTGGTCTGGAAACTGTTGGTGATGTGGCGCCCACGCCCGTGCTCAGCCTGGAGCGCCACCGCTCTGCGGTAAAAATCCAGGCCCTGCAATGTGGGCTCGCCGCCTTGCCACGTGAAGGCGACTTCTTCGTCTTCATGAATGGCGCCGATGTAGTCGACGACATACTGCTCCAGGATTTCGTCGCTCATGCGATGACGCGCCCCGTCCGGATACAACGCAGCTCTTTCCAGGTAGTAGCAGTACGCGCAATGCAGGTTGCAGTCTGAGCCACAGGGCTTGGCCATAACGTGAAAAGCGCGCGTGGGAGAGGCAGAGCCTTGCATGCAGATTTCCTTCCGTGTGGGCCACTTGGCCGGTAAGCAGAGTCAGGATCATGCCTTCGCCTCGCTCGTCCGGCCTTGCGCTGACGCTTGCCGCGCCCGCATTGGCGCCATCGCGGATGCCAGGGTCTTAAGCAGGGACAGATCTCGCCCTTATCTGTTTGCGGAATAAGTTGCCTAGTTTTTATTCGTTCGCTTACCTGGCCTGCACTCATATCCTGTCTTCATCCAATCGCTTTCAAAGGATGAACGACCATGACGCTCGCACTGCTCCGCACGCCGCCGCTTGCGGCGACCCCCGACCCGGCATCGAATGCCGGCGGCGAGTCCGGTGACGCCATCCTCGTCCGCGCGCGCCAGCGTGCAGTGGAAGAAGGGCTGCTGTACGCCGGGGGGGTGACGCCCACCGAAGCGTGGGCGCTGCATCGCGACGGCGTTGGCCAGATCGTTGACGTACGTACGGGCGAGGAACGCAAGTTCGTCGGACACGTACCGGGCGTGGCGCACGTGGCGTGGGCGACGGGGACGTCGATGACGCGCAATCCGCGCTTCGTGCGCGAAGTGGAAGCCAAGTTTGCCAAGGACGACGTGCTGCTCCTGCTGTGCCGTAGCGGCAAGCGCTCGGCAGCCGCCGGGGAGGCGTTGGCCAAGGCGGGTTTCACGCAGGTCTTCAATGTGCTGGAAGGCTTCGAGGGCGATCACAACGATCGACAGCAACGCGGCGAGCTGGGCGGATGGCGCCGCCACGGGTTGCCGTGGATTCAGGACTGAGTTCCGCGCGGCACCCGGTGTACGACACGGCGAAGACCGTGCGATGACAATCAAGGTCTGGATTCCCCAACGACACGCATCCAATTTTTCGTCCACGTACAGGGGAATGACATGCCCATTTTTGCAGACAACGCGCAATCCATCGGCCACACACCGCTGATCCGCCTGAACCGAATCGTGCCGGGCGCGCATGCCACGGTGCTGGCCAAGATCGAAGGGCGCAATCCGGCGTATTCGGTCAAGTGCCGCATCGGTGCGGCGCTGGTGTGGGACGCCGAAAAGCGTGGCCTGCTCGGGCCGGGAAAGGAACTGGTCGAGCCCACCAGCGGCAACACCGGCATCGCGCTGGCGTTCGTCGCGGCGGCCAGGGGTATTCCGCTCACGCTGACCATGCCCGAGACGATGAGCATCGAGCGGCGCAAGCTGCTGACCGCTTATGGCGCCCGGCTGGTGCTGACCGAAGGCGCCAAGGGCATGGGCGGGGCGATTGCCAAGGCCGAAGAGATCGCCGCATCCGACCCCGACAAGTACGTGCTCCTCCAGCAGTTCAAGAACCCGGCCAACCCTGCGATCCACGAGAGCACCACGGGGCCGGAAATCTGGGACGACACCCAAGGCGCCATCGACATTTTCGTGTCCGGCGTGGGCACGGGTGGGACCATCACCGGAGTCTCGCGCTACATCAAGCGCACGCGAGGCAAGGCGATCACTTCGGTGGCCGTCGAGCCGACCGCCAGCCCGGTGCTCACGCAGGCGCGTGCAGGCCAACCGATACAGCCCGGTCCCCACAAGATCCAGGGCATCGGCGCCGGCTTCGTGCCGCAGGTGCTCGACTTGTCGCTGGTCGACGCGGTGGAACAGGTCAGTAACGAAGAGGCCGTCGACTACGCCCGCCGGCTGGCGCGCGATGAGGGAATCATCTCCGGCATTTCCAGCGGTGCAGCCGTCGCCGCCGCCGCGCGCCTGGCACAGCGCCCGGAAAACGAAGGCAAGACCATCGTCGTGGTGTTGCCGGATTCCGGCGAACGCTATCTCAGTTCGATCCTGTTCGAGGGCATCTTCGACGAGAAAGGCCTGCCTGTATGAGCGCGGAAGAGCACTTCGCCGGCGCGGGCTACACCGCCGCGCAATGGGATCTCGGAGCAGTCGTGGCCGAGTTGCGTGCAGCACGTACGCGCTGGCGCGCGGCGCAACGACGGCGCGAATCCGGGGGGAGAGAGCTGCCGTCGTCCGAGGCGTTGAGTGCGATTGCCCGATCCCTGTGCGGAGTGCTCTTCCCGATGCGGCTGGGGCCGTCCGACCTGCGGCAGGAGAGCGAGGACTTCTACGTCGGGCACACGCTGGACGCCGCGCTCAACGCGCTGTTGGCGCAGGTGCGGCTCGAACTGCGCTATGCCTTGCGCGCCGGTGAGCCGGAACACGCGCTGATCGAAGCGCAGGCGGTCGGCATCGTGCGCGATTTCGCCGCGCGTTTGCCGGTGTTGCGCGGCATTCTCGATGCCGACGTGCTGGCCGCCTACCAGGGCGACCCGGCCGCGCGTTCGGTCGACGAGGTGCTGCTGTGCTATCCCGGCATCACCGCCATCATCCATTACCGGCTGGCGCACGAGCTGTATGTGCGTGGCGTACCGCTGATCGCGCGCATCGTGTCCGAGACCGCTCATTCGCTCACCGGTATCGACATCCACCCCGGCGCGCAGATCGGTGCCGGGTTCTTCATCGATCACGGCACGGGCGTGGTGATCGGCGAAACCGCCGTGATCGGCGAGCGGGTGCGCATCTATCAGGCCGTCACGCTGGGCGCCAAGCGTTTTCCGGCGGGGGAGGACGGCAGTCTGCAAAAAGGCCTTCCGCGCCACCCGGTCATCGAAGACGACGTCGTCATCTACGCCGGCGCCACGCTGCTCGGGCGCATCACCATCGGCAAGGGCTCGACCATCGGCGGCAATGTGTGGCTGACGCACAGCGTCGACCCGGGCAGTCACGTGTCGCAGGCGGGCGTGCGCAGTGAATCGCGTGGAGATGGCGCTGGCATATGAAGCGGCTGTGCGCACAGTTCGGCTTGGTCGTACGCACCCAGCGTGAGGCGTTGGCGCTCTCGCAGGAGCAACTGGCCGAGCGCGCCGATCTCAATCGCTCGTATCTGGGCGAGATCGAACGCGGCGTGGCCATGCCCTCGCTGGCGACGGTCATCAAGCTGGCCGCAGCACTGGGCGTGACCCCCAGCTTTCTGCTCGCACGCTACGAAGAAAGCGCGCCGTCCGCCGCATCCGTTCGCCCTTAGGGGCATGCGTCCCGATGAGTTTTTGATGGCTATAGCATGTTGAGTCGTGCGGACCGCTCGCCGAGACTCGCTTTGCTGAATTTCTGATTTTCATTTTCGCTTTTTGCATAAAGGAGTCGAACGTGGCTGAATCCGTTCCCCAATCGGCGTTGAGTGACAACGCCGCCCGGCAGCTTGCCAACGCGACCAAGACCGCACCGGTCCTGTCGACCATTTCACCGCGCTGGCTGGTGCATCTGCTGCAATGGTTGCCGGTCGAAGCAGGCATCTACCGCCTGAACAAGGTCAAGAACCCGCGCGACGTGCGCGTAGCGTGCGCGCAGCGCGATGAATCCGAACTGCCGCAGACCTTCGTTGACTACGACGAGCAGCCGCGCGAGTACTTCCTCAACGCGGTGTCGACGGTGCTGGATGTTCACACGCGCGTGTCGGACCTCTACAGCAGCCCGCACGACCAGATCAAGGAACAGCTTCGCCTGACGATCGAGACGATCAAGGAGCGCCAGGAATCCGAACTCATCAACAACCCGGACTACGGCCTGCTTGCCAACGTTGCCGATGAGCAACGCATTTTTCCGCTGACTGGCGCGCCGACGCCGGACGACCTGGATGAACTGCTCACCAAGGTGTGGAAGGAGCCCGCGTTTTTCCTTGCCCATCCGTTAGCCATCGCCGCGTTCGGCCGTGAGTGCACGCGCCGTGGCGTGCCGCCGCCCACGGTCAGCCTGTTCGGTTCCCAGTTCCTCACCTGGCGCGGCGTTCCGCTGATCCCGTCCGACAAGGTGCCGGTCGATGATGGCAAGACCAAGATCCTGCTGCTGCGCGTGGGCGACAAGCGCCAGGGCGTGGTGGGGCTGTTCCAGCCGGGGCTGGCGGGCGAGCAGAGCCCGGGCCTGTCGGTGCGCTTCATGGGCATCAATCGCAACGCGATCGCGTCCTATCTGATTTCGCTGTATTGCTCGCTGGCCGTTCAGAGCGACGACGCGCTGGCGGTGCTCGATGACGTGGAGATCGGCAAGTACCATGACTACCCCGACACCTACAAGTGATCTGAGCGCGGGCGGAAACGTGCCGGCGGGTCTGCCCGACGTGGCGACGCTGGCCCGGCTGGCCGGGCAGTTCTTTGCTGCCTTGCCGGGCGATCCATCGCCGGCGGATCTGCCGTCCAACGCTGCATCGGCCGCTCCGGTCCTGCATGTCGGCGCGCAGCCGCAGGCGCCTGATCCGATCGTGTCGCTGGGCAATCGTGCTCCCGCTCTGGTGCCGGCCACAGCCGAAGCGCCTCTGGCGGGTCTGCCGTCTGGCGGTGTCGCGCAAGGAGTGCCGCTGGATTACGCCGCGGCGTTGCCTGCCATCGATGCGCCGCAAGCGGCAACGGGGGGGCAGTCGTATTACTTCCTCGAATCGGCGCACGAGTCATTGCCGGCCCGCTCCGGGCCGCATGAAGATCGCATCGTCGCGCGCAGCTTCGGTCTGCCCGGCGAAGACAGCCTGCGCGTCGGGCTGCCTGTGGCAACGCAGGCCCCCGCGACCGAGCCGGATCGCCAGCAGTGGTTCTACTTTACCGATCTCGTGACGGGCGAGAACGGACGCAGTGCGCAGGCGGCACCGCAGGGCGGGGCGTTCGATGTGCATGCGGTGCGTCGCGACTTTCCGATCCTGCAGGAACGCGTCAACGGCAAGCCGTTGGTGTGGCTCGACAACGCCGCCACCACGCACAAACCGCAGGCGGTGATCGATCGGCTGGCGTATTTCTACGCGCACGAAAACTCCAACATCCATCGCGCTGCGCATGAGCTCGCCGCCCGCGCAACGGATGCCTACGAGGGCGCGCGCAGTGCGGTGGCGCGCTTCATCGGGGCGGCTTCTGCTGAAGAGATCATCTTCGTGCGCGGCGCCACGGAGGCCATCAATCTGGTGGCGCGCACCTGGGGTGTGCAGAACATCGAGGCGGGCGACGAGATCATCGTGTCGCACCTGGAGCACCACGCCAACATCGTGCCGTGGCAGCAGTTGGCGGCAGAGAAGGGCGCCCGGCTGCGCGTGATTCCGGTCGATGAAGACGGCCAGTTGCGGCTCGATGAGTTCCGCAAGCTGTTGTGCAGCAAGACGCGCCTCGTTGCCGTCACGCAGGTATCGAACGCGCTCGGCACGGTCACGCCCATTGCCGAAGTCATTGGCATGGCGCATGCCGTCGGTGCGCGAGTGCTGGTCGATGGCGCCCAGTCGGTGTCGCACATGCGAGTGAATGTGCGTGCGCTGGATGCGGATTTCTTCGTGTTCTCCGGCCACAAGATCTTTGGGCCGACCGGTATCGGCGTGGTCTACGGCAAGCGCGACATTCTCGAACAGATGCCGCCCTGGCAAGGCGGCGGCAACATGATCGCGGACGTCACTTTCGAGCGCACCGTCTACCAGCCGCCGCCCAACCGCTTCGAAGCCGGCACCGGCAACATCGCGGACGCCGTGGGTCTGGGCGCGGCGCTCGACTATGTCGACGGTATCGGGCTCGAACGCATTGCCGCGTACGAACACTCGCTGCTCGAATACGCCACGCGTGCGCTACGCAGTATCGGCGGGGTGCGCCTGATTGGCACCGCTGCTGACAAGGCGAGCGTGATTTCTTTCGTGCTGGCAGGCTATAGCACCGAGGAGGTCGGCAAGGCGCTCAACCGCGAAGGCGTGGCGGTGCGCACCGGGCATCACTGCGCACAACCGATCCTGCGCCGCTTTGGGCTGGAGACATCAGTGCGCCCCTCGCTCGCGTTCTACAACACCTGCGAGGAGATCGATCTGCTTGCCCGCGTGGTGCGCAGACTCGCCGGGCAACGGCACTAGGGCAAGCAGGAGCGGCGGCCGCCGTGTCGGTTGGCAGTGGCGAACGGGGAGCAAGCGGCTCCCCGTTTTTTCTTGCACGTCGTGCGGCAAGCATGAGGTCTGCGGACGAGCATCGAGGCCATCGATCTCGACCCTTGCCACGAGCGCGTGCTTCAGTTGGCCGGGCGGATGTCGATGACTTTGATCTTGTCGAAACCGACGAACTCGCGGTCGAACTTGCCGACGATTTCGACCTTGGTTTTGTCATCCACCGTCAGGTTGCGCGGCCAGTTCTTACGGTTGATCTTGATGAACACCGTGGCCGTGCTGTCGGACAAATTGTAGAGATCCTTGTAGGCCGTGCGGCGGGTGATATGACCCGTCAACATCACTGGGGTCATGGTTGCGGCTCGCATCGCAACGCGAGGCTGCCACCGGCCGTGGCGTGCGTCTCGACGAGAGCACGCCCGGCAGTGGGCTGTGCGCGACGCTGCGCCTGCAGCGTCACGAGTGCGCGGCTGCGTACTGCTCCGGCCAGTACAGACGCATCGGATTGTCGACCAGCAACTTGCGCTGCAATTCGGCAGTCGTCGCAATGTGCGGAATGAAGTCCACCAGCAAACCGTCGTCCGGCATGTGGTCCTTGAGGTTCGGGTGCGGCCAGTCAGTGCCCCACAGGACGCGGTCGGGGAAGGTCTCGACGACGCGCCGCGCGAAGGGCACCACGTCGCGATAGGCATCGCGCTCGCCGTCCAATGCTGGCGGGCCGCTGTGCGTGAGTCGTTCCGGGCAGGTCACCTTCGACCACACGTTGGGGTGACGACGCATGAATTCCATGAACAGTGCGAACTCCGGCCCGTCGACTGGTTTGCTTACGTCGGGCCGGCCCATGTGGTCGACCACCACGATGGTGGGCAAGGCCGAGAAAAAATCCCACAACTCGGGCAGATCGACCGCTTCGAAATACACCACGACGTGCCAGCCCAGCGGCGCGATGCGCTCGGCGATTTCCATCAACTCTTCGCGCGGGGTGAAGTCCACCAGCCGCTTGACGAAGTTGAAGCGCACGCCGCGCACGCCAGCCGCGTGCAGCGATTGCAGGTCGGCATCGCTGATGTCGCGACGCACGGTGGCCACGCCGCGCGCACGTCCCGCCGAATGCGTCAGCGCATCGACCAGCGCGCGATTGTCGGCGCCATGGCAGGTCGCCTGCACGATCACGTTGCGCGAAAAGCCGAGCCGGTCGCGCAGGGCAAAAAGCTGTTCGCGCGAGGCGTCGCACGGCGTGTACTTGCGCTCCGGTGCGTACGGAAAGATCGCGCCGGGTCCGAATACGTGGCAGTGCGCATCCACTGCGCCGGCCGGCGGAACGAAATGCGGCCGGGCGGGATCAGGATGGTACGGTAGCCATCCGGGCGTGACGGGAAACTCCATTTCTTGTTCTCCTGTGTCTCTGGTGTGTCGCAGCGCGGGGCGCATTGTGCCGTGTGCCGCACGCTGAGCGCATTGTCGGCGCAGGGGGCGCGTCACGCCTAGGCGGCATTCGGCCTAGTAGCTATTACGAGTCGTTATGGGTTGGAGCGCGTGGGGTCGTATCGATGGCTGTGAAGAGGCGGGGGCCTTCGGCTTGTAAGGGCGACACGCTACCTGCCGCACAACGTTGGTGTAGATACATATGTGACGGCGGTGTCGCAGCATGCGTGCACGCAGGGGCAGGGGGACTGGCTGTGACCGCGAGCCATATCAAGCTGCTATAGCTGCTAGTGCGCGCCCTGCATTGGAGGGCGACACGGCCTGCGGCCAGAATCCGTGTCACCACGTTGCCGCCCATGAGCGACGACGGGAAAAAGAGAGATTCCTACCAAGGTGGAGACGAAGGAGAATCAGATGTATCAGAGTCAAGTGGCAAACGACGCCACCGTCAGCCAGCCGCCCCGCCGCAGGGCTCGCTGGTACAAGCAGTTGTGGTTCCACGTGCTGGCCGCGATGCTGCTGGGCGTGGTGCTGGGGCATTGGTTCCCGGCCATCGGCGAACAGATGCAGCCGTTCGGCGACGCCTTCATCAAGGCCATCCGGATGCTCATCGCACCGATCATCTTCTGTACGGTGATCCTCGGCATCGCGGGCATGGGCGACATGGCCAAGGTGGGGCGCGTGGCGGTCAAGTCGATCATCTACTTCGAGATCATGACCACCATCGCGTTGATCCTCGGGCTGGTGGCGGTCAACTACATGAAGCCCGGCGTCGGCATGAACATCGACATCGCAAGCTTCGACACGAGCGCGGCCAAGAACGTGGTCAGCCAGGCGCAGCACACGGGCGGCACGGTGCAGTTCCTCATGAACATCATCCCGAGCGCAGTGTTCGGCGCGCTGGCTGAAGGCAACGTGCTGCAGGTGCTGTTCATGTCGGTGATCTTCGGCTTCTCGCTGTCCGCGCTGGGCGATGCCGGCAAGCCGCTGCTGCACCTGTTCGAGCTGGCGTCCAAGACGCTGTTCGGCGCGGTGTCGATCGTGATGTGGGCGGCACCCATCGGCGCGTTCGGCGCCATCGCCTTCACCGTGGGCAAATACGGCGTGGGCTCGCTCGCGACGCTGGGCAAGCTGCTGGGCGGTTTCTACGTGGTGTGCGTGTTCTTCATCATCGTCGTGCTCGGAGCGGTGTCGCGCTACTGCGGCTTCAGCATCTTCAAGCTGATGCGCTACTTCCGCGAAGAGCTGCTGATGTGCCTGGCGACGACCTCTTCCGAAGTGGTGCTGCCGCGCGCGCTCGACAAGCTCGAAAAGCTCGGTTGCAAGAAGAGCGTGGTGGGGCTGGTGATCCCGACAGGGTACTCGTTCAACCTCGACGGCACGTGCCTCTACCTGGCCTTCGCAGCGGTGTTCCTGGCACAGGCGACCAATACGCAGCTCGATCTGTCACACCAGATCGGCCTGCTGCTGGTGCTGCTGCTGACTTCGAAGGGCGCGGCCGGTGTGTCGGGCGCGGCATTCGTGGTGCTGGCGGCGACCTTGTCGACGGTGGGCACGATCCCCGTTACGAGCGTGGCGCTGATTCTTGGCGTGCATCGCTTGATGGCCGAAGGGCTGGTGCCCACCAATTTCATCGGCAACGCCGTGGCCACCATTTTCGTTTCGAAGTGGGAGAACTCTCTCGACAAGGCACAGCTCGACCGCGAACTGGACCGCAAGCCCGCGGCAAGCGTCGCGTCCTGATCCCGCTCTTCCGGTGCGCATGGCGTTCGCCGTGCGCACCCCTCAGCTAGTCATGCGGCCACCTTCGCGCCGCGTACGTATCGTTCAGGAGTGAATCCATGAAACTGGCAAGTTATGTCGTCCGGACAGGGCGGCGCACGAGCTTCGGCATCGTCACGGCGACCGGGCTCATCGATCTGGGGCGCCACTTTGCCGGGCGCTTTGACGACATCAAGAGTGTACTGGCCGCCGGTGCGCTGGGCGAATTGCGCGAGCTGGCCGCGCGCGCAGACGATCTTCGCGCCGACGAGGTGATGTTCCGTCCGGTGATCGAGCGACCCGACAAGATTTTCTGCGTCGGCATGAACTACCAGGACAAGCGGGTCGAGTTCAACGCCACCGACAGCGCGCCGACCCTGTTCGTGCGCTTTCCCGATTCGCAGACGGGTCACGGCTGCGCCGTGCTCAAGCCGGCGATGACGCAGGAGTTCGACTACGAAGGCGAACTGGCCGTGGTGATCGGGCGCGAGGGTTCGCACATCCGCCGCGAGGACGCCGACGCCTACATCGCCGGCTACAGCTGCTACATGGACGGATCGGTGCGCGACTGGCAGCACTCGTGGTTCACTGCCGGCAAGAACTGGCCGCAGACCGGCAGCTTCGGCCCGTGGCTGGTGACGCGCGACGAAATCGGCGACCCCCATCAACTGGGTATCCGCACCTATGTGAATGGCATGAAGGTGCAGGACGATAACACGCGGAACATGATCCACTCGATCCCGTCGCTGATCGAGTACATCAGCACTTTCAGCGCGCTATCGCCGGGCGACGTGATCATCACCGGCTCGCCGGGCGGTGTCGGCAAGAAGCGCACGCCACCGTTGTTCCTCAAGGACGGCGATACCGTATCGGTGGAAATCGACCGCATCGGCACGCTGCGCAATCCGATCGTGCAGGGAGAAGCTGCGGCGGCGTGAGGCGGGGCGGTGTGTTGTGACGACGGGGCCATTGGCCCCGTTATGCGTCTACGACTTCTTTTCGCCGAGATATGCAAGCAGTCGATTGGTGTCGATCCGCGCGGCGGTGACGGCACAGATGGCCAGATCACTCATCCCGGCAAGCGCAGCAGCGGAGGCGAAGACGCGTGCGCCCGTGGCGTTGGCGTGCCGGCGCAAGGCGTCGTCCGCTTCGACACCGTCGAGCCTGCCGTCGTACATGCCAACGGCCAGTCCTAGCGCAGGTCTTCGGCGAGGATACGGCCGACCTCACCGTAACCGAACAAGCCCATTCTCCATTGGCGGGGATCGTTCATGGTGGGGCTCCGTGCGAAGCGAGCGAAGGGCGACATGTGCCGCCCCTCATCCGTCAGTCGATGTAACGCAGGCCAGCTTTTTCCAGCGGTTCGCGCATCTTGTACATATCGAGTCCGAGCACGCCGGAGGCGAGTTTTTCGCGCTTGGCGCCCTCGTTGGCTTCGCGCGCGGCGGCGGCTTCGAGCGTATGTGCAGCCGTGCCAGATGGCACGCACACGACGCCGTCGTCATCCGCGACGATCACATCCCCCGGATGCACCAGCGCGCCCGCGCATACGACAGGAATGTTCACCGAGCCCACTGTGGCCTTGATGGTGCCCTTGGACGAGATCGCGCGGCTCCACACGGGGAAGTTCATCTCCTTGAGCGTGCGCACGTCGCGCACGCCGGCATCGATGATCAGCGCGCGCGCGCCGCGTGCCTTGAATGAAGTCGCCAGCAGGTCACCGAAGTAACCGTCGGTGCATTCTGCGGTGATTGCTGCGACCACCACGTCGCCCGGCCGAATCTGTTCGGCCAC
Organism: Uliginosibacterium sp. sgz301328; assembly: GCF_041807905.1. Taxonomy (NCBI): domain Bacteria; kingdom Pseudomonadati; phylum Pseudomonadota; class Betaproteobacteria; order Rhodocyclales; family Zoogloeaceae; genus Uliginosibacterium; species Uliginosibacterium sp. sgz301328. The sequence goes on along the minus strand of NZ_JBGVSA010000007.1, from coordinate 39,338 downwards.
GACGTGCATCATCCAGTTGTCGCCGGGGTGCAGCAGCACCGTGACAGCGGTGCCCGACACCTGCGCGCCGTCGTAGATCGGGCGCATGTAAGGCTTGAGCAGGCCGACGCGGCCCATGGCCTCATGGACCGTGGCCGAGCCGTACTGTGCCAGCGCATCGGCAATGGCAGCGTCGGTGCGCGTGATGTTGCGATAGACAACGCCAAGTTCGTACATGTGAGTCTCCTTTACTTGCCCTTGGCCTTGAGTGCGGCGTCGAGTCGCGTGAACACGCGGCGGGCGTTGCCTTCGTAGACGAGGAAGCGTTCTTCTTCGGTCAGGTTGACGGTGGCTTCGATGTAGCGCTTCGTGTCGTCGTAGTAGTGGCCTGTCTGCGGGTCGATGCCGCGCACGGCGCCGATCATCTCGGACGCGAACAGCACGTTGCGCACGGGGATCACCTTGGTCAGCAGGTCGATGCCCGGCTGGTGGTACACGCAGGTGTCGAAGAAGATGTTGTTCAGCAGATGCTCATCGAGCAGCGGCTTTTTCAGCTCCTGCGCCAGGCCACGGAAACGCCCCCAGTGATAGGGCACCGCGCCGCCACCGTGCGGGATCAGGAACTTGAGCGTGGGAAAGTCGCGGAACAGATCACCCGTGAGGCACTGCATGAAGGCCGTGGTGTCGGCATTCAGATAGTGCGAGCCGGTGGTGTGGAAGCACGCATTGCAGCTCGTCGACACATGGATCATTGCTGGCACGTCGTACTCGACCATCTTCTCGAAGATGGGGTACCAGTAGCGGTCGGTCAGCGGCGGGCTCGTCCAGTGGCCGCCCGATGGGTCCGGGTTGAGATTGATGCCGACGAAGCCGTAGTCCTTGATGCAGCGCTCGAACTCGGGAATGCAGGTTTCGATGGGCACGCCCGGCGACTGCGGCAGCATGGCCGCGCCGATGAAGTGATCCGGAAAGAGTTCGCTCACGCGATGGCACAGTTCGTTGCAGATCGCCGCCCACGTGCTCGACGTGTTGAAGTCGCCGATGTGGTGCGCCATGAAACTCGCGCGCGGACTGAAGATGGTGAGGTCGCTCCCGCGCTCACGCATCTTGGCGAGCTGGTTGGTCTCGATGGATTCGCGCAACTCGTCGTCGCTGATCTTCAGATCGCTCGCGCGGGGCGTTTTGCCCGGGTCCTTGAGGGAAGCGACCTGCAGGTCGCGCCATGCGCCCAGTGCCGCGGGCGCGGTGGTGTAGTGGCCGTGTACGTCGATGATCATGTCGAGGCGTGTCCTTTGGTGATGTGCTGCGTCGTTATCGAGCGCCGCCATGCAGCGCAGGGGCGTTCATTCCGTTTTGGGTCTTGCATGTGGCGGTGCCGGGGCCGGTCATGAAGTCGAGCAGGGCCTGTACCGCGTTGGCGCGTGTCGAGGTGGCGACGACGGCGCCAGTAAAGGTGGTGACGATGGTGCATGTCGATGGCATTCCGCCGACAACGCGGACGCCCGCCACATGCATCAGTTCGCTGAGCTGCTGGAAGGCAATGTCGACGTCGCCTCGCGCGAGCAGATTGCCGACGGGCGTGCCGGCTGGCGCTTGCACCAGACGATCGGAGATCGACTCCCGAATGCCCCAGCGATCGAATATCTTCAACAGCGCCGTGCCGCTAGGGCCGGTGGAGTAGCCAATGCGGCCAGCATTCAACACGGTGGTGCGCAACGCGTCTTCGCTATCGATGGCTGGCAGTGGCGTGCCTTCTCGTACGGCGATGGCAACGTTCGAATCGACGATGGGCCGCTTTGTGTCACTGCGCACGTGGCCGGAAGCGACCAGCTTGTCGATGGCATCACTGGCCAGCACCACGAAGTCGAATGGCTCGTCGTTCTGGATGCGACGTGCGGCATCCACGCCGCCGACCGATTCGATGTGCACTGCAACACCCGTTGCGCGCTCGAAATCGCTCGCCAATGCGGCAAGCACGGCGCGCGTTGCCATGGATGAAATACCGGTAAGAGGAAGGGTGCTCATGTCGTCCGTTGTGCCTCCAATGTCCTGCGAGGCATTCTGCGGAGCGTGGCCCATGCAACCTAGGTTTCGTTGCGGCTAGCTGCTATTTAAATCTGGCATGGCTCATGCCAATATCCGCGCATGAACCTGAATCAGCTGCAAACGTTTGTTCACGTCGCCGAGCACGGCAGCTTCAGCAAAGCCGCGCTCGTACTGGGTGTTGCGCAGCCCGCCCTGAGCCGCCAGGTGCGCGCGCTGGAGATCGAACTGCACGAGACGTTGCTGCTTCGACACGGTCGTGGCGTGCGGCTCACGGATGCCGGCCAGCGCTTGCTCGAACACTGCCAGGACATCCTCCACATGGTCACGCGCGCCAAGGAGGACCTGCTCGCGCAACGCAACGAACCGGTCGGGCAGGTCACCGTGGCGATGCCGCCAACGCTCGCCCGCTTGCACACGCTGGCCCTGATCCGCGCCTTTCAGGCCGAAATGCCGCGCGCGCGGTTGGCGGTGGTGGAGGGCTTTTCGGTTCACCTGACCGAATGGCTGCTCACCGGTCGCAGCGACATGGCGCTGATGTACAGCCCTGAAGCGATTCCCGCGCTCGACATCCTGCCGCTGCGGCAGGAGCGCCTGTGCCTGATCAGCCCGGTCGGTCAGTCGCCAGGCAAGCCCGTCACCCTGCAGCAACTCGCGCGCTACCCGCTGGTGATGCCGCAGCGCGGGCAGACCTTCCGCAACCTGATGGAGTCCGCGGCCGCGATGGCGGGTGTGCAGCTCAATGTGGTGTGGGAGGTCTCGAGCGTGCCGGTGATCCTCGATCTGGTGGCGGCGGGGATGGGGCACGCTGCGTTGGGCGAGGAGGCGATCCGCTCCTACGATCATCCGGAGCGGCTGGCGCTGGCGCCGTTTGCCGATGCGGGGATTCTTAATACGCTGTGTCTGGTGACGCCGGCGCAGAAGCGGACGACGCCGCTGATCTTGCGGACGGCAGGGTTGTTGAGGCGGATCATCGAGGCGTCCTGAGGTCGGACGTGGGGCCTTGGGGTGAAGCCCTTTCCTGCCTGGCTTTCGCCGCTATGCGAGCGTTGGCGCGACTGCAAATGCTCGGCGGCCGGGGGGTCGCCCGGGCGGGTGAGTGACTTCTTTGTCATCGAACTAGAAGCCCTTTCTTGCTTTCTGGTTGGTTGTTCGAACTTGGTCGCGACTGCTTAGGTGCGTTGGCCGGGAGTTCGCCCCGGCGGGCGAGTAACTTCTTTGTTATCGACAAAGAAGTCACCAAGAAAGCGACCCCTACATCGCCGCCAGCCTGCGGCTGGTCCCCTGCGCTACTCGTCAAGTCAGGCGGCTGCGGAACTCGCCCTTCGGGCTCAGACAGTCCTCGCCGACCCGCTACGCGGGCAGCCTGACTTGTCTGCGTTGCTCGGCGGCTCAGAAGGGGCCGGCCATAGCAAACACCTCGAAGTGCATGGAGCTAAAGCCTCTTCATTGTGTGTGGCACGTCGTGCGTGTACCGCAAAGTGCATGCAGCATGCGCAGCGAGATTCCAGATGTCGCGGGTAGTGCGTCGGGCGGAGAAGTGAAGCGCCATCCGCCGTTCGCGAACTGACGACATCGCTCCATCAGTGATGATGTTGAATTGGTACAAGCTCTAGCGAGAGCACGAAGAAGTAGAAGCGAGGAGTTTTTTGCCTTTCGCCCGAACAACCATGCTGCGTGGTGTGGGCACCCCATTCAGCGTCGCCGAGCAGCACAGGGCGAAAAGGTTGCGGCGAAGCCGTCGGCGAGGACTGTTTGAGGAGCGTAGCGACGAGTTCCGCAGCCGCCTTCTCGACCGCGCAGCGCAGGGGATCGGCCGTAGGCCGACGACGCTGTGGGGTCGCTTTCTTGGTGACTTCTTTGTCGATAACAAAGAAGTTACTCGCCCGCCGGGGCGAACTCCCGGCCAACGTACCCAAGTAGTCGCGACCAAGCTAGAACAACCGACCAGAAAGCAAGAAAGGGCTTTTTCGAGGAAGCCTCCGCGCAGGAACGCAAGTCCGGTTGGGGCGAACACCCCTCCGTCGACCATCAGTAGTCGCCGCTACCGTTGATAGACCAGCACCCAAGCAAGAAAGGGCTTCTCAAAAAAGCCCGCAAGCGCGGAATCCCCGCCTTTTATGTTCCATGACTCAAGTAATGCGCCGCCCGATGCAAATGCGCCAAAAAGTGCCGCACGCTCGGCTTGAGCGCCGAATCCGCCCGCGCCAGCGCGCCGAGCGTCAGCCGTAGCGGCCCCTCGGCCACGGACACGATCTCCAGATGCTGCATGGCAAACGGGTGAACGGCGATCTGACGGGGGAGCAGGCCGACGCAGTTTCCGCTGCCCACGATCGACAACAGCCCGAGCGTCGAATTGACCAGGGCGCCGGCCGGGGGCGGAGTCATGCCGTGCGATTCGTAGAGCGTCTTGGCGTAGCCCGTATCCGGCGTGGAACCCGTATAGACCCAGCGCGCTTCGGCCAGGTCGGCCAATTTGCGGGCGCGGGCCAGAGGGTTGCCACGGCGGACGACGATGACCATGTCGATGGGCATCAGCGTTTCGACGGCAAATTCGCCTGGCGGCAGGTGTTCGGGGAGCGGCCCCAGGGCGATGTCGACTTCGCCTTTGCGCAGGCGCGTGAGCTGCGCGATGTAGAGCTCTTCGGTAATGCGGAGCTGGATTTCGGGGAATTCGCGGCCGAAGGTGCGCAGCGTCTCGGGGATCAGCAACATCACCGCCAGCGGCACGGCGCCGATGGCGAGCGACCCCGACATGCGCCCGCCAAGCTGGCGGATCTGGTCGACGGCGTGTTCGAGTTCGCGGTCGGCGGCCAGGGCGCGTTCGTACAAAACCATGCCCTGGGCGGTGGCGAGGACACCGGTGGTGGAGCGCAGGAGCAGGGTGGCGGAGAGCTCCCGCTCCAGTTCGCGGATCATTTTGGTCAGCGCCGGCTGGGAGACGCCGAGCCGTTTGGCGGCCGAACGCAGGCTGCCTTCTTCGATGGCCGCGACCAGGGCTTTCAGGCTTGTGAGCTTCATGCGGCGAATGATAACGCAGAGTTATCGCGCCCCGCGCGGCGGCATCTTATAGCAGCGTTTTGTCATTTCTACACTGCGCTACATCAATAGAGAGTGCCGCAACCTCGCGGACAACAACCAACGGGAGACATGCAATGACGCTTTTCCGACGCGCTGCCCTGGCGGCGACCTTCATCATGACCATGCTGCCAGCAGCGCGCGCGGCCGATGAGGTCGTGCTGAAAGTCCATCACTTCCTGCCTGCCAATTCGTACGCACAGCAAATGTTCATCCAGCCCTGGTGCGACAAGATCGCAGCGGAGTCGAACAAGCGCATTCGCTGCCAGATCTATCCGTCCATGCAGCTCGGCGGTACGCCGCCACAACTGGTGGACCAGTTGCGCGATGGCATTGTCGATGTCATCTGGACGTTGCCCGGCTACACGCCGGGGCGGTATCCGAAGGTAGAGGCCTTCGAGCTGCCGTTCATGATGCAGAACGCCGAGAGCACCAGTCGCGCGCTGTGGGACTACGTTCAGCAATACGCATCGGACGAGTTCAAGGGCATGCATCCGATGGCATTCCATGTGCATGGCCGCGGCGTGTTCCACATGGTCAACAAGCCGATCACCAGGATGACCGACTTCCAGGGCATGAAGCTGCGCGCTCCGACGCGGCAGACGACCAAGCTGCTCGCCGCACTGGGCGCGACGCCCGTGGCGATGCCGGTGCCGGCGGTGAGCGATGCGCTCGCCAAGGGCGTGATCGACGGTGCGCTGGTGCCGTATGAAGTGGTGCCTTCGGTGAAGATCCAGGAACTGGTCAAGTACCACTCCGAGACGGACCCGTCCGAGCGCGCCATCTACACGTCGACCTTCGTGTTTGCGATGAACCAGCAACGCTATGACAGCCTGCCGCCGGACCTGAAGAAAGTCATCGATGCCAACAGCGGCGCAGACTTCTCGGCGCATATCGGCGCGGTGTTCATCCAGGCCGATGCCGAAGGCAAGAAGCTCACCACGGGCAACACCACCAACGTCATTCCGGCCTCGGAACTTGCCAACTGGAAGAAGGCCGCCCAGAGCGTCACCGACGCGTGGGTCAAGGAGATGGATGCCAAGGGCCTTGGGGGCAAGAAGCTGTACGACGGAGCGCGTGCGCTGATCGACAAGTACGCGTCGCGCTAGACCCGCGCACCTTTCTCTCGCATCCCATCTACGTTCTCCGCCGGCCTCGCGCCGGCGGTGCAGGAGTTGTCATGTCCGATTCTGTTGCGATGGCTGAGCCGTCGCTGCCCGAGGGCGCCTACGGGCGCGCCTTGCGCGCGGTCTGCCGCGTGTTCGCGATCGCCGGTTCGCTGGTGTTCGTGGCGATCGTGGTGATGAGCGTGGTGTCCATCACCGGCCGCAAGTTGTTTTCCAGCCCCGTCATGGGCGACGTTGAAATGCTGCAGATGTGCGCAGCATTCGCATCCGCTTCATTCTTTGCCTGGTGCCATATGGCGGGCGGCGACGTGAAGGTCGACTTCTTCACCACCAGGCTGTCGCCGCGCAAGATCCACGCGCTCGACGCTTTCGGTTCGTTCCTGGTTGCGCTGTTCGGCGCACTCATCGCATGGCGTTCGGCTGCCGGCGCGTGGGCGGTGCGCGAGGCCGGCGAGCGCAGCATGCTGCTCGATTGGCCGATGTGGGTTCCGCAGATGGCGATGGTGCCCGGCTTTGCCTTGCTGGCGCTGGCCGGTGCGTATCGCTCGTGGCAGCACCTGTGCGCGGCGGCGAAGGGAGGTCGCGCATGACCGGTATTCAGATCGGCGCGATGATCTTCGCGCTGTTGATGGTCCTGCTGGTGCTTCGCGTGCCGATCGGCATCGCGATGTTCTTCATGGGGGCGTCGGGCTATTGGGCGCTGTCCGCGTTCGACACGACGCGGCTGCTTGCCGCGCTCAAGATGGTCGCCTACGCGCGTCTGTCCAACTATGACATCGCGGTGATTCCGCTCTTTCTGCTGATGGGGCAGTTCGCCACGCACGGTGGATTGTCGGCGGCATTGTTCCGCTTCGTCACGGCGTTCCTGGGGCATTTGCGTGGCGGCGTGGCGATGGCGGCGGTGGGGGCGTGCGCGGGTTTCGGCGCGATCTGCGGCTCGTCGCTCGCCACTGCGGCCACCATGGGGCAGGTGGCGTTGCCGGAGCTGCGCCGCTTCGGCTATGCCGGCAGCCTGTCGACCGGCGCACTGGCCGCCGGTGGCACGCTGGGCATCCTGATTCCGCCGTCTGTGCCGCTGGTCATCTACGCCATCCTCACGCAGGAGTCGATCGGCAAGCTGTTCATGGCCGCCGTGTTGCCGGGGATCATCGCCATGCTCGGCTACATGCTGGTGGTGCGGATCTTCGTGATCCTGCGTCCGGCCTCGGCCCCCGCGGGCGAAGTTGCGTCGTGGTCCGAAAGGCTGCGCGCACTCGCCCAGGTGCTGCCCGTTCTCGGTGTGTTCTTCGTGGTGATCGTGGGCATCTACGGCGGCTGGGCCAATCCGACCGAAGCGGCGGCCATCGGCGCGGCGGCGTGCGGGATTCTGGGCGTGCTGCGCGGCATGCGATGGAGCGCGTTCCAGGCAAGTCTGGTCGGCACGGCGCAGGGCACCGCCATGATCTACCTGGTGCTGATGGGGGCGGACATGCTCAACACCGCGCTGGCGTTGTCGCAGATGCCGGTGGAACTGGCCGCCTGGGTGCAGGCCAGCCACCTGTCGCCGATGCTGGTGCTGATCGCCATTCTCGGCATCTACATCGTACTCGGCTGCGTCATGGACAGCCTGGCGATGATCCTACTCACGATTCCGATCTTCTATCCGATCGTCATGGGCCTGGATTTCTACGGCATGAACGCGACCGACAAGAGTGTGTGGTTCGGCATCCTCGCGCTGATGGTGGTGGAGATCGGGCTGGTGCATCCGCCAGTGGGCATGAACGTATACATCATCAACCGGCTGGCGCGTGACGTGCCGCTGTCCGAAACGTTCAAGGGGGTGATTCCCTTCCTCGCGTCGGACTTCGTGCGCATTGCGCTGCTGCTTGCATTCCCTTCGATTGCTTTGGTCCTGGTGCGGACGTTTGGATAGGTCCGCACCTCATGTAGCCCACCGAAGAGAGGAGACACCATGAAGATGCGGACATGGCAGGCGACTGCCGCATGCGTCATCAGCCTTGCGCTGTACGCCTGCGGCGACGATAACAACGGCAGCGACACCTCCGGCGACACGGGCCAGCCGCCGGCATCGGCCACGCTCGACGTGGTCAAGCCTGTGGCCAGTTGCGACAGTCTGAAGTCGGTCGATCTGACCGAGGTCGGCGGCGCGGGCAGCACCATCACGTCGGCGACCGAAGGCACGGTCACCGTCAATGGCGCTGCCATCAAATTCTGCACCGTGGAGGGCACGCTGGCGCCCACGGTGGGCTTCCGCGTGAGGTTGCCCATCGAGAGCTGGACGCAGCGCTCGCTCGACATGGGTTGTGGCGGCCTGTGCGGCAACATCAGCGCGTCGGCCGATCCGGGGCAGGCGTACGGCTGCCCGCTGGTGCAGTCGGGCGGATTCGTGTTGTCTTCCACCAACATGGGCCACACCAACGCCGACGCGACGTGGACGCAGGATGCTCAGAAGCGCGCCGATTTTGCCTACCGCGGTGTGCACGTGACCACGCTGGCCGCGCGCAAGCTGATCCAGGCCTACTACGGGCAGGCGCAGAAGTATGCGTATTTCGTCGGATGTTCGGATGGTGGGCGGGAGGCGCTGATGGCGGCGCAACGCTACCCGGACGACTATGACGGAATCATCGCGGGTGCGCCGGCCTTTCTCTTTCAGATCCAAAACTCGCTGCTGCACGGCTGGGAAGCGCGCTCCAATCGCGACAACGGGCTATCCACGGGCAACGTGGTGCTGTATCCGTCCAAGGCGGCGGTGCTGCACAAGGCGGTGGTGGCAGCATGCGATGCGCTCGACGGGCAGACCGACGGATTGCTGACCGACCCGCGCCAATGCAGGTTCGACCCGGCGTCGATCCAGTGCGCCGCCGGGGCAACCGATACCAGTAATTGCCTCACGGCGGCCGAGGTCGCGACGGCCAGCAAACTGTACAACGGCCCGCGCGATCCATCGACCAACCGGCGCATCCTGGCAGGCGGACCGCAGTTCGGCTCGGAGTTGAACTGGGCGGGAGTGTTCATTCCGCCGAGCGACGTGCCGGTTGCTTCGGTGTTCAGCGACAACATCGTGAGCGGTGCGCGCTATCTCATCTTTACCGATGCCACGCCGCCGACGATGGATCAGTTCGAGTTTACCGAGGCGTTCTACAGCAAGCTGCGTCCGCGCCACCCGTTCAACGACGCAACCAATCCGGACCTGTCGGCGTTCAAGGATTCGGGCGGCAAGTTGATCCTGTGGCATGGCTGGGCCGACCAGCACATCTCGCCGATCGGCACCATCGCGTACTACGAGGCCATGCAACGCGCGATGGGGCAGACCACCATGGATGCCTTCATGCGCATGTACCTGGCGCCCGGCGTTGCCCACTGCGGCAGCGGCGAAGGGCTGCCCAGCATGGACATGGTCTCGGCCATGGTCGCGTGGGTCGAACAAGGCACGGCGCCCGACGCGATCACCACGTATCGCACGGACGCCTCCAACAACGTCACCGCGTCGCGGCCGCTGTATCCATATCCGGCGGTGGCGAAATACAACGGTACGGGCGATGTGAATGCCACCGCCAGTTACAGCCGTGCGTCGGCGCTCTACACCGACCTTGTGCCGGACTGGGCAGGCGCGGACTGGTACGTGCCGTACGCGCCGACGCTATAGCGACACTACGGACGGTCGATTCCATCACTTAACGAAGCAAGACGGCCCCGGCCCGTGAGGACCGGGCGGGGGCGGTATTTCAGGACTCATCATGGCTACCATCATCGGCGGCATTGCCGCATCGCATACGCCCACCATCGGTTTCGCCTACGACCGCGACAAGCGGGGCGACCCGGCATGGGCTCCGGTGTTCGAAGCATTCGACCCGGTGCGCCAGTGGCTCGACGTGCAAAAGCCCGACGTGCTGCTGTTCATCTACAACGATCACATCACGTCGTTTTTCTTCGATCACTACTCTGCGTTCGCGTTGGGTGTGGGGCAAAAATGGGCGGTGGCCGACGAGGGGGGCGGTGCGCGGCAACTGCCGGCCATTGGCGGCGACCCGGCATTTGCCGCGCATCTGGGTCGGTCGCTGATGGCCGACGAGTTCGACATGTCGTTCTTCCAGGAGCGCGCGCTCGACCACGGTTGCTTCTCGCCGCTGTCGATGCTGTGTCCGCACGGCGAGGACGGATGGCCGGTGCGCATCGTGCCGCTGCAGATCGGCGTGCTGCAGTTCCCGATCCCGACGGCGCGTCGCTGCTATCGACTCGGGCAGTCCCTGAGGCGCGCCATCGAGAGTTATCCCGAACCGCTGCGCGTGGTGATCGTCGCCACCGGTGGCTTGTCGCATCAGGTGCACGGCGAGCGCGCCGGCTTCAACAATACGGAGTGGGATGCGCGCTTCATGGAGCTCTTCGAGAATGATCCTGAAACGCTGGCCTCGATGACCCATGCGGAATATGCCGAGCTGGGCGGCATGGAAGGATCGGAAGTCATCATGTGGCTGGTCATGCGTGGTGCGCTCGCCTCGCGCGTGCGCTGCCAGCACAGCGCGTACTACTTGCCGTCGATGACCGGTATCGCCACTGCCATCTACGAAAACACCGCAGCGCCTCCGCCGCCGTCTGAACGCGAGCGTCGGCAGAGGCACGGCGCCGAGCAACTGGCCGGGGCGGAGCAACTCGCCGGAACGTACCCGTTTACCATCGAGCGCAGCGTGAAGGCGTATCGGTTGAACGAATTCCTGCACGCACTGGTGCGCCCGGAAGTACGCGCGGCGTTCCTGGCCGATGAAGAGTCGGCCTTCGAACGGGCAGGGCTGACCGAAACCGAGCGCGATCTCGTCCGCCGCCGCGACTGGCGAGGGATGATCCACTACGGTGTGATCTTCTTCATGCTGGAGAAGCTGGGCGCGGTCATCGGTGTTTCCAACCTGCATATCTACGCAGCGATGCGAGGACAGTCGCTGGAGGATTTCCAGCGCACGCGCAACGCGCCGGGGGCGCTGTACTCGGTGGCGGGGAGGGACGCGGGCAAGCTTGACTGGAATCGCGAAGGGGGCGCGCAGAAGGCGCCCTGAAGAAAGCCCCTGTCTTGCTGGCTGGTTGTTCGGGCTTGGTCTCGATGACTTGAGTGCGTGGGCCGGGAGTTCGTCCCGGCCGGCGGGGCCGATCTTTCCGACCCGTGCCGCTCGGCGACGCAGCGTGTTCATTCAAGCGAAAAGCCAAGCCCCTGCTGCGTTTATCTCAGTTGCCGCCTGTTTGATCGAGCAATCGGCAAGCGGCCGCCAAGCGTTGGCAGATGGTGTCGAGAAGGAAGTACAGGGTATGGCCAGGAAACGGGTCGCACTACCACTCGCGCGGCGACTCGTCGACGAAGTAGTCGGGGTATTTTTCGGCGACGCGGCGGGCGGCGTCGAGGATCTTGGCAAGGTGCTTTTCCATGACGCGGACGGCCGTCTTGGCGTCGCGCGCTTCGATCGCATCGATCATCGCCGTGTGGTCATCGACGAGCTCGTCGACCTGCGAGGAAATCGTGTACGAGAGGTAGCAGACACGATCCATCTGTGCCTTGGCGCCGTCGATGACTTTCCAGGCGAATTCGCGGTTGGCGAGCAGCGCGAGCGTGTGGTGGAACTCCTGGTCGAGTGCGAGGAAGGCTTCGTTGTCACCCGGCGCGATGAGTTTCTGCTGCGCGACGAGCGCACGTAACTGCGCAATGGTCTGCGCATCGTGCTTCTTTGTGATCTGGCGGACGATCGAAACCTCGATCGGCTCCCGCACATGCCAAGCGTCGATGACTTCGTTCATCGAGATGAGGCGCACGTAGGTGCCGCGGCTCGGGCGCACGTCGACCAACTGCTCGCGCGCGAGTGAGATGAAGGCTTCGCGCACTGGCTGCCGGCCGATCTCGAAGCGCTTGCTCATTTCGATTTCGGAAATCAGTTGCCCGGGCAAGAGTTCGGCGCGGACGATCGCCGCGCGCAGAAACTGGCGGATCTTGTTGCCGAGCGAGGGGGCTTCCTGCAAGGCAAACGACGCTGCGAGTGAAGGGGTAGCAGTATTCATTTCGTTATTTTCGACGGTAGTCTTTGAATCTTAGATTTTTTTCCCCGGTTTTTTAGTGCGGCAGCGCATCGAGTTCAGCGCTTCCCGTCGCGAAGAGCAGGTAGTACTCGAAAATCCGCGGGCAGTAGCTTATTCCGGCCATCAGGCGCGAGAAATGCACGGCACCGATTTCGCTCGCGCTGGCCACGGTCCGCCGTGTTGGCAGGAATCCGAACAGCCGGCGCTCGAGCATTGCGCTGCGCGTATAGATGCCGGGCGTGTCATCTTCGAGCGCGTGAAAGACCTCATGATAGAGCACGCAACGCCTGAGGTCGGCGGCCGGCGTCAGCGCTTCGAGGCCATTTTCTGCAATGAAGCTTTCGACGCGGGCGAGCGTCGAAAGGTTCAGCAAGACCCGGCGCCCGCCCGGCTGATACTGGCCAAGCAGCGGGATGCTCCCAAAGCCGGCGTCATCGCCGAGCGTGCCGATCTGTAGCCCCTGCGCGTGGGCGAGCTGGTCCGCCGACAGTGCCGGGTGAGTCGCATGGGCCTGCTGTGCGAGCGCGGCGGCGGCGCCGACGGCGCCATGCAGAATGGCTGCCGCCTCGGCTTCGGAGAGTGCGCCGGCGCCGACGTCGCTGTTCAGCAGTCCTCGATACCAGAGCGCGTCCGGGCAGGCGAGCGCGCGCGCTACGTTCGCCTGGATTTCGTCCCGACTCGCTTGCATCGTCGGCGCCCTACAACTCGTTGCGCGCGAGCACGAGAATGAGGGGATCGTTGCGCCCCCAGTCGCCGAGTTCGGCCTCAATCAGCCCCGAGACCTGCTTGAGCTCCGGAATCCCCGAGTAGTCCATGACGCGCGAACCGGCGACGACGTAGACGTCGGGATTGATACGGATCTCGCTCGAGAAGTTGCTCGTTCCGTTCCAGAGCTTTTCGAGGACGTCGGCGACACCCTCCATCGTCGTTGTTTCGACAAGGCCGTTAGCGCGCTGCACCTTGACGAAGCCTTTCCTGTCGATGACGCGGATCGGCTGCTTGCCGTTGCGGTTGGCGGAAACGACATAGACCTGGCCGTTCTCGGCGGCGAGCCTGGTCTGTTCTTTGTCGAGCCCGATCGACGCGGCGGCGATCTCGACGGCCTCGTCGCGGTTGCAGTTCTTCATCAGGTCGGTCGTCTTGACTTCGGTCGACCCCATCGCGATGGCGGTGACGCGTTGCGCCTGATCGTCGATCTCGACGTAGATCTCGATCGAGTCCTCGACCGCGCCGCTGTTGATGGCGAGTTCCTTGGCTTCCTTCTTCAGGGCGGCAATGTCGGCGGCGGTCGGGTTCGGGATCGTGCGTTCGACCATTTCGCGAACGAGCGCGAGCGCGACGCCGATCGACGAAATGACTTCGGCATTCTCGGGAATCTGGTACTTGAAGCCCATCGTGTTGGCGGTGAAGGTCAACAGTGTTCCCGCTCCGCCGCCGGCTCCGACGAGGACGATCTGCTCGCGCTCGATCTTGTACTTGGCGATCAGGTCCTCGATCACCGGGATGATTTTCTCGCTGCTCTTGGTGAGGATTGCGGTTGCGGTTTCTTCGATCGACAGGCCGACTTCGGCCGCGAGCAGCGCAATCGCCTTGCGCGCGGACTCGACGTTGCCGCGCGCGAAGTCGTTCTCGGCGAGGATGCCGAGGACGTTGGCGGCGCAGGTGTTGGTGATCGTCACGCTCTCGCCGTTCGTAAGGCGCAGCGCGACGTAGTCGGCCGGGTCGTTCTTGCGCGGCTGCACGTGGTAGAGCGTCGCGCCGTCCAGGAGCGCCGGGTCGGTGAAGCACGCATAGCCCATGCCGGCGATGTGGGCAGAGCGCGGGCCGACGTCGATGACTTCGCCTTTCTTGGCGCGCACCATACTGCCGCCGGCGACGCCGAGGACGCGCACGTCCAGGCTGTTCACGTAGGTGCGGTGGCCGCCGATGATCGAGTAGTCGACGGCGGGGCGGCCGTTCTTGATGACGCCGATGTTGGTCGAGGTGCCGCCGACCTCGAAGTAGATTCCGTTCGAAGCGCGCAGATACATCAACGCGCCGATGACGCTTGCAGCCGGCCCCGAGAGCATCGTCAGGATGGGCCGCTTCTTCATTTCATTGATTTCCATGACGCCGCCGTCGCCGCGCATGATCATCAGCGGCACGTCGATGCCGGCGCTGCGCACGCTCCTTTCGGTCGAGTTCGCGGTGTCGAGCATCTTGGGCAGGATGGACGCATTGAGCGCGGCGGTGCGCGTGCGTGTCGTCAGGCCGTAGAGCTTGGTGATGTCGGAGGCGAGCGTACAGGGGACATCCTGCCGCCCGCATTCTTCAGCGACCAGACGCTCTTCGCGCATGTTGTCGACGCCGAAGGCCTTGCTTGCGACGATGACACCGCTGCCTCTGGCCACGAGATTGCCCACGATCGCCTGCAGTTTTTCCGGGGTCAGGTCCTTGGCGTCTACGTGAACGTGGTCGGTATCGATGAACTTGCCGGTGCCCAGATCGATCGGCGGAATCCGGGTCTGGCGCTTGGCGAAGAAGCCTTCGAAAAAGCCGCTGCTGATGCCGACGACGCCGACGCGCGCGACGTCGCCTTCGAGCAGTGCGTTGGTCGCCTGCGTCGTGCTGTGTGCGATGAAGATCACTTCTTCGGGTTTGATGCCGTGCTCGTCGAGACACTTGTGAAACGCCGCCACGACCCCGGCGGCGACGCCGCTCTCGTGGTGGTGCGTGGTCATGACCGAACCTTTGCCGACGATCTCGTTGGTTTCATTGTCGATCGCGACGGCCTTGGTGTGGGTTCCGCCCACGTCGATACCGATACGAACAGCCCTGCCGGACATAGTGCAGACTCCAAATGGTGAGAATCAGAGTTCCGCCATTCCGGCGAAGGCCGGAATCCAGAGTCATCACGATCTGGGCCCCGGCTTTCGCCGGGGCGGCGGATGTCTCGAGCCCTCGTCAGAGAGCGATCTTGCCGAGCATCGCGCAGGCGATGATCTCGGTGACGATGAACGCTGCCCACGCGAAAGGCAGATTGGTCTTGATGTAGAGCTTGGGTTCGAGCTTGGCGTAGGACAGGCCCCACATTGTCCACGACTGCGTCGGGCAGGCGCTCGCGACCATCGCGACCGGCGGAACCAGGAACAGCGCGAAGAGGAACATTTCGTTGAAGGTTCCCATCGCCTGCAGGATCGTGACGAGCGCGATCCCCGAACCCCAGATCATCAGCGGGCCGCGGAACAGCGCGAGCGGCGCGAGGATGCAAAAGCCGATCAGGATTGCCGTCGGCGAGGTCGGGATGACACCGCCCAAGAGGCTCTGCAGATAGGGCGCGACCTGTTTCGCCGCAGCCTGGAAGATGTTCACGCTGTACAGCATGCCGATCAGCAGGCCGCTGTCGGCGACGCCGTCATAGAGCGTCTTCTGCAGCTTCTCGACACCGAGCGAGTACGAACTGAGGTTGTGCGTCGTCCACAAGCCAGCAACGATGCCGAGCAGGAACGACGGCACCGGCTGCCACTTGAAGAACGAGACCATGACGATCGGCAGGAAAGGAACGAAGACGCAGTGCCAGGACAGCGGCTTGATCTCGCTGATCGTCGCTGCGCTCGCCGGTGTCCAGGCACGGGCACGGCCGCCGCGGTGGTCGCGGAAATAGTAGAAGAGAATGAAAGCGACCATCGCAGCCATGTGCACACCGGTCGCGACGACGGCGAACTGGATGTAGGCGTCGTCGTACTTGACGTTCTTGAAGACGACGAAGAACTGATTCACGTAGGCGATGTTGAGGTACATCCCCGCAGCGACGGCGAAGAGGTAGGCCCCGAGCGCGGTCTTCTTGTCGATGCCGAGCGAGAACAGGATCGGCAGGACGATCATGCCGATCGCCATCACTGAGCCGACCCCGAAGGCGCTCGTGAAGATCAGCGCGCAGACGACGCTCAGGAGCAGCATCGTGACCAGCGGCTTGTCACCGGCCAGTTCGACCGTTTTCTTGATGATGTAGCCGGCGATGCCGGTGTCGACCAAGACGCGGCCGAACCAGGCGCCAAAGACGATGATCGCGATCGTCTTGCCGTAGGTATCGACCGAAGTCTGGAAGACGTCGTTGACGACTTTTTCCATCGGCACCATGCCGATGACGCACCAGATGATCGCCGTGACGATGAAGCCGACGAGCAAATTCCCGCCCTTCATGCAGTAAGCGATCATCGCGATGAACGTGATGACCAATAAGACCCCTACAAACGCTTCCATCATGCTCCCCCTTTTTTTTCTTCCGGTAAAAAAACGGCTGCAGCGAAATCGTCATGCGCGGGCGAGTGCGCGAATTCGTCTCCTCCCCTATTGGCGCCAGATCGTAATCCAGCAACCGATCTACTGCAATACCAGTAGATCGGTTGCTGGGTCGAGGACAGAATTGGGGCCATCTGCCGTGAGTCCATGCATTGATGCGGAAAGCGCATTCGGGCAGCAAAGTCCCGCATGGGACTCGGCAAACGGACGGCTCTGGACGCGATCAGCAAGGACGGCCAGAGCGTCGGCAATGGCTGTTTGACGATGTCGGGCGGGGCGGGTAGGCGACGATGAGGTCCGGCGATGGGGGCTTTGGCACGTTGGATAGTGCCGGCGGTTCAGATGTGTTGGATGCCTGCCGAACCTGGGTTACGCGCGTGGTACGGAAATCACCGGTTGTGGCAGTGTGGTGACCGGGGCGTGAGTCAAAGCGCCTTCTGCGCTTCTGCCTCATTACCCGCAAAAGCGTCGGCCAACGTCGCCAGCTCCGGCGTCAGTTGGCTGATGAGCGACAACTGCCGCACGACCCGACGTTCCGCCGGAACCGCATCGGCCGGCACGCTTTCCAGTTGTGCCCCGAGATCCGGCGCGATGGCAGCGGCATCTCCGATGCGCTCGCGCCTTGTAAGGCTGCGGGTGATCGCGTCCAACCGACGTTGCACGTCGCTCACCGCCGTGTCGATGAGCGGCGCGTAGTGCCAGGTTTCAACACGCTCGCGATGCGCACCGAGTGCCGAGATGTACCCCAGCAAGGTGTGGCTGGCGCAGAGAAAGCGGAAGGCGAACTCCGGCGACAGCCGATGCCGCCCCGGTTCGCCGAGCATGGCCGAGAGTGCGCCGGAGAGATCCGCGTCGGCATTGTGGGCGTCGCGTCGCGCGATGCGATAGGGCAGGTCGTCGTGCTTGGCGCTGCGGTACTGATCGAGGATGACGCCCAGGTAGATGCCGGACGTCTCGATGGCACGTGCCATCACCAGATGCAGCCTGCGGCTCTGCCAGTCGGGCAGGATGATGGCGACGGCGGCGCCCGCGATGATCGCGCCGAGAACGGTGTCGGCCAGCCGCGGCCAGATGAGCGCATAGCCGCTGCCGATCTGGTTGAAGCACACCAGCACGAGGATGGTGATGCAGGCCGTGGCTGCCGGGTAGCGGTCGCTGCGCAGGATGAAGAAAGCCACGCCCGCCACGACGGCCAGCGCCAGTTGCGCGGTGGGGTTGGGGAAGAGTGTGATGAACAGGCCCGCCGCGACGAGGCCGACGACCGTGCCGCCGACGCGCTCGCCTAGCCGCCGCCACGTTCCGCTGTAGGTGGGCTGGCAGACGAAGACGGTGGTCAGCAGTACCCAATATCCCTGGGTCAGGTCGAACAGATGCAGCAGTCCGTAGCCGGTGGCCAGTGCGAGCGATAGCCGCAGGCCGTGGCGGAAGCGCCCCGACGCCGGAGTCAGATCGAGCCGGATGCGCCGCCACATTTCGCGCAGCGTGCGCGGATTGCTGTCGCGCAGGCTTGTGTCGGCATTGGCTTCCAGCGCATCGGGGTTGCCGGCGTTGGCCAGCAGGCGCTCGATGGTGGTGATGTTGCGGCACAGGTCGGCGAGGGTTTCGCTCAGCGGCGCGTTGCTCTGTTCCGGATGTGCCTGGATGTGGGCAAGCGCGGCGGCGAGCTCGTCGAGTGCGACCACACCCGTCTGGCCGTAGTCGAAGCGCGTGCCAGCCATGATTTTGTCGGCGAGCCGCGTGCAGGCCTGCGCCTGCAGGCGCATCAAGCGGCTGGCGCGGAACAGAATGTCGCTGCGGGCGAAAGCACTGGAAAGTGTCTTGTACGGATAGTGCGCAGAACTGGCGCGCTCATGTACGTCCTGCGCGAGGAAGTACCACTTGAGGTGCCGTGCGCCGCTGGCGGTGGGGCGGTTGCCTTGCACCCAGCGGATGAGCACTTCGCGCGCGCGGTTCAGTTGGCGCACCAGCCGTGCGTTCTGTTCGGCCAGTGCCAGCCGCTGGGCATTTTCGTCGCGCCCTCCGACGGGTTCGAGCAGTTCGGCCTTGAGTGCCAGGTATTGCGACAGTGCATTGAATACTCGCGACAATGACTGCCGTGCTGCGCGGGTGGAAAACAACGCCGCCGCGAGGATCGAGATCAGCCCGTACCACGCTGCGCCCGCCAGCAACAGGATCGATTGCCGCCAGAACGGCAGGATGGTCGCCAACGGACCGGCGTCGCGCGTGGCGCCGATGGCGGTCTGGTGATCGACACTCAGCATGGTATAGACCGCCAGCACCAGCGAGGCGACGGCGATGGTGCCATAACGTTCGCCCGCCGCGCCCAGCATGACGAATCCGAAGGTCGACACCGTCAGCCCGACGACGAACACCCACGGGTAGGGGAACAGCGCCTGTACCGAGAAGGTGACGACCGCGAAGCAGACCAACGTCATGGCCAAGGCCTGGACCCGGCCGATGACGCGGTCTTCGGTCTCGGCCAGGGCCGAAGCGATCACGCCGAGGATCAGGCTGATCATCCAGTGCTCATCGCCCAGCCAGACACTTGCCGCCACCACACCGACCAGTGCGGCGGTGATCTTGATGGCATCTACGGTCTTGTCATGCGTCCAGATGCGACGCAGGGCCGAGAGCGGATTGTTCATGGACGACGTTAGCCGGAATGGGAAACGCGCATTATCCCGTAGCCGCAGAGCGGGCGGCTTGTGGTGCCATCAATTTGGCTGATGCCAATGGGAACAATCCGACAAAAGGATGCGGGGTGAGTCGACTCACCCCGTGGGCGGCGGATTTCAGTCGTCGCGCGTGAGCAGCGTGCGGTTGATGATGAGCGCGGCCAGCGTGCAGAAGGCGCCGGACAACAGGTACAGGCCGACGTAGGCCAGACCGAAGTGGGCCGACAGGCCCAGCGCCACCAGCGGAGCGAAAGCCGCGCCGATCAGCCAGGCCAGATCGGCCGTGAGCGCCGAGCCGGTGTAGCGGTAGCGGGGCGAGAAGTTCGACGCCACCGCGCCCGACGATTGCCCGTACGAGAGCCCCAGCAGGATGAAGCCGACGAGGATGAACACGTCCTGCCCCACCTTGCCGCTATCCAGCAGGGTGGGGGCGAAGCCGCTGAAGATGGCGATCAGGATCGCCAGCGCGCCCAGCGTATTGCGCCGGCCGAAGTGGTCGGCGATCTTGCCCGACATGACGATTGCCCCGGCGGCGAGGAAGCCGCCGACGATCTGCACGAGCAAGAAGCCGGTGATCGGTTGCTTGGCGAAGATCTGGATCCACGACAGCGGGAAGACCGTGACGATGTGGAACAGGGCGTAGCTGGCCAGCGGGGCGAAAGCGCCGATCCATAGGTTGGTGCCTTCTGCGCGGGCCAGTTCCTTGACCGGAACGGGGTCCAGTTCCTGTTCCTCAAGCAGCCGTTCATATTCGTGGGTGACGACCAGCCGAAGGCGCGCAAAGAGCGCCACCACATTGATCGCAAAGGCCACGAAGAAGGCGTAGCGCCAACCCCAGGCCAGGAAATCCTCGAATGGCACGGCCGAATGCAGGAAGGCGAACAGCGCCGTGGCGATGATGAAGCCGACGGGCGCGCCCAACTGGCCCAGCATCGCGTACCATCCGCGCCGCTCGGGCGGGGCGTTGAGCGCCAGCAGCGACGGCAGCCCGTCCCATGAACCGCCGAGCGCCAGCCCCTGGCTGATGCGGAACAGCGTCAGCAGCGCGATCGAAATGGCGCCGGCCGTCTCGTACCCGGGCAGGAAGGCGATGCCGACCGTCGATGTACCGAGCAGGAATAGTGCGATGGTCAGCTTGGTGCCGCGCCCCCAGCGCCGCTGGATGCTCATCGAAACGACAGTACCGATGGGGCGGGCGATGAACGCCAGTGAAAAGATCGCGAAGGCCAGCAGCGTGCCTTCGAGTGGTGAAGCAAAGGGGAAGAACAGGGTCGGGAAAACCAGGCAGGAGGCGATCCCGTAGACGAAAAAGTCGAAATACTCCGACGCTCTGCCGATGACGACGCCGACGGCGATTTCTCCGGGTGCGACCTTGCTGTGATCGGCGGTCGTGAGGCGCGCGTCCCGTTCGAGGATGGACGAGTTCAGTTCCGAATGTGCAAGCGTGGCCATTGGGATTTGATCCAGGTCTGTCTATTGGGTAATGACATCGTAACGCTAAGTGTGCATTTGCCATAGGACAAAACGCCCAATCGCAAAATATGGTCGCAGCACTTACATTGACGGGTGGCTGCGCACCCCCAACAGGTTGCGTGCCGGTGTCGCAGGAGTCCTTCCCCGCGCTCGGGAGCGGCGTCCAGGGGCGCCGCCCTTGCGGCTTGAGCCGCTTCAAATGATCAATTCAGGCAAATGCTCGTTCACAAGTATCTTCGCGCGCTCGCACTGGCCGTGTTCGCCATCATGCTCGGTGGCTGCAACATGGTGGTGCTCAACCCGTCCGGTGACATCGCCGTCCAGCAGGGCCGGCTGATCGTCATCTCCACCATGCTCATGCTGATCATCATCGTTCCGGTGATCGTGCTGACACTGTTCTTTGCCTGGAAGTACCGCGAGTCGAACAAGGCCGCCACGTACAAGCCCGATTGGGACCACTCCACGCAGCTCGAACTGGTCATCTGGTCCGCACCGCTGCTGATCATCATCGCGCTGGGTGCGCTGACCTGGATCACCACGCACACCCTCGACCCGTATCGCCCGCTGTCGCGCATCGACGCGCAGCGCCCGATCGTCGAAGAGGTCAAGCCGCTGGTGGTGGAAGTGGTGGCGCTGGACTGGAAGTGGCTGTTCCTCTACCCGGAGCAGGGCATCGCCACGGTCAACGAACTGGCCGCTCCGGTGGATCGCCCGATCCAGTTCCGGATCACCGCGTCGTCGGTGATGAACGCATTCTACGTGCCCGCCCTGGCCGGCATGATCTACGCCATGCCCAGCATGGAAACCCGGCTGCATGCCGTGATCAACAAGCCGGGCGAATACGACGGCCTGTCCGCGAACTACAGCGGCGCCGGTTTTTCGGGGATGCGTTTCAAGTTCCACGGCCTGTCGGATGCCGACTTCGCCGCCTGGATCGAGCGCAGCAAGAAAGAGGGCGAAGTGCTCACGCGCGAGGCCTATCTGAAACTGGAAAAACCCAGCGAGCGCGAGCCGGTGCGTCGCTTCGCTTCGGTGGCCGACGGTCTGTACCAGGCGATCCTGAATCGCTGCGTGGAACCTGGCCGCATGTGCGTCCACCAGATGATGGCCATCGACGAGCAGGGCGGCATGGGCCGCGTGGGCCTGTCGCCGGACGCCACCATGTTCATCACGCGCGGCGAGCAGCGCGTTCCCGTGTCGACGCTGGCCAGCAACCTGTGCACGCCGTCGAACCTGACGGGCGCGCCGCAAGCCACGCCGACCCGTACGCAGCTCTGAGGAATTCCCGCGGCAGGCGGCATTCATCCTTCGGCGGTGTTCGCCTGCGCGTACCGCCACCGAATTCCGCTCTGCTGCATTCGGGCTACGCCACGTAAATCTGTCATCCGAGACCCACGATGTTCAATCATCCTGACCTTGCAAGGCTCATCTTCGGTCGCCTGACCTGGGAAGCCTTCCCGTATCACGAGCCGATCCTTGTCGCCACCTTCATCGGGGTGGTCCTGGGCGGCATCGCCGTTCTTGGCGCGATCACTTACTTCAAGCTGTGGGGCACGTTGTGGCGTGACTGGTTCACCAGCATCGACCACAAGAAGATCGGCATCATGTACATCGTGCTCGGTCTGGTGATGCTGCTGCGCGGCTTTGCCGATGCGCTGATGATGCGCCTGCAACAGGCCATCGCCTTCGGCGACAACCTCGGTTACCTGCCGCCGCACCACTATGACCAGGTGTTCACGGCGCACGGCGTGATCATGATTTTCTTCGTGGCCATGCCGCTGGTGACGGGCCTGATGAACTACATCGTGCCGTTGCAGATCGGTGCGCGCGACGTGGCTTTCCCGTTCCTGAACAACTTCAGTTTCTGGATGACGGCCTGCGGTGCGGGGCTGGTGATGATGTCGCTGTTCGTGGGCGAATTCGCCAAGACCGGCTGGTTGGCCTATCCGCCGCTGTCGGGCATCGCCTACAGCCCTGACGTCGGCGTCGACTACTACATATGGGCCTTGCAGATAGCGGGTGTGGGGACATTGCTATCGGGCGTGAACCTGGTGGTGACCATCGTGAAGATGCGCGCGCCCGGCATGTCGCTGATGAAAATGCCGGTGTTCACCTGGACGTCGCTGTGCACCAACGTGCTGATCGTCGCGGCCTTCCCGGTGCTGACCGCCGTGCTGGCGCTGCTGGCGATGGATCGTTACGTGGGGACCAACTTCTTCACGAACGAGCTCGGCGGCAACCCGATGATGTACGTGAACCTGATCTGGATCTGGGGCCACCCCGAGGTCTACATCCTGGTGCTGCCGGTGTTCGGCATTTTCTCTGAAGTGGTGTCGACGTTCAGCCGCAAGAGGTTGTTCGGCTACGCCTCGATGGTGTATGCCACCGTCGTGATCACCATTCTGTCGTACCTGGTGTGGCTGCATCACTTCTTCACCATGGGTTCGGGCGCGAGCGTGAACTCGTTCTTCGGCATCACGACGATGATCATTTCGATCCCGACCGGGGCGAAGATATTCAACTGGCTGTTCACGATGTATCGCGGACGCATCAAGTTCGAAGTGCCGATGCTGTGGACGGTGGGTTTCATGGTCACCTTCGTGATCGGCGGCATGACGGGCGTGCTGCTGGCGGTGCCGCCGGCGGACTTCGTGCTGCACAACAGCCTGTTCCTGATCGCGCACTTCCATAACGTGATCATCGGCGGCGTGCTGTTCGGCCTGATGGCGGGCATCAACTACTGGTTCCCCAAGGCCATCGGCTATCGTCTCGATCCGTTCTGGGGCAAGTGCTCGTTCTGGTTCTGGCAGATCGGCTTCTTCTTCGCCTTCATGCCGCTGTACGTGCTGGGCCTGATGGGCGTGACGCGCCGCGTGTCGCACTTCGATGACTCGTCGCTGCAGATCTGGTTCGTGATCGCCGCTTTCGGCGCCGGCCTGATCGCCATCGGCATCGGCTGCTTCCTGGTTCAACTGGTGGTCAGCTACCTGCGCCGCGAGCAGTTGCGCGACGTGACGGGCGACCCGTGGCACGGCCGTACGCTGGAGTGGTCGACCTCGTCGCCGCCGCCGGACTACAACTTTGCTTTCACGCCGCGCGTGCACGAAGGCGACGCGTGGTGGGACATGAAGCACCGGGGCTATGACCGTCCGACGCAGGGCTTCATCCCCATTCACATGCCGAAGAATACCGCCGCCGGCGTGGTGCTGGCCGTGCTCAGCACGATCTGCGGCTTTGGCCTGATCTGGCATATCTGGTGGATGGTGGTCGTGTCGTTCGCCGCGCTCATCGTTGCCACCATCGTGCATACCTTCAACTACAAGCGCGATTACTACGTCTCCGCGGAAGAAGTGATCCGCACGGAAAACGCGCGTACCCAACTGCTGGCCAGCCATGTCTGATTCCGTCGCACTCCAAGCCGGCGCGTCCGGCGCCGAAGCGGTCCGTTTCTACGAGACCGAAGAGCATCATCCGCAGAACGGAACCCTGCTGGGGTTCTGGATCTACCTGATGAGCGATTGCCTGATCTTCGCCTGCCTGTTCGCGGTGTATGGCGTGCTGGGCCGCAGTTTTGCGGCCGGCCCTTCGGGCGCTGACCTGTTCGATCTGCCGCTGGTGGCGATCAACACTTCGATGCTGCTGCTGTCGTCCATCACGTATGGCTTTGCCATGCTCGAGATGCAGAAGAACCGCACGCGCGGCACGCTGGTGTGGCTTGCCATCACGGGGCTTTTCGGCGCAGCCTTCATCGGACTTGAAATCTATGAGTTCGTGCACCTCATCCGCGAAGGCGCCGGCCCGCAGCGCAGCGCGTTCCTGTCATCGTTCTTCACGCTGGTGGGGACGCACGGCCTGCACGTGACTTTCGGCATCGTATGGCTGGTCACGCTGATGGTGCAGGTCACCAAGTACGGTCTGGTCGCTCAGAACCGCCGCCGCCTGATGTGCCTGTCGATGTTCTGGCACTTCCTCGACGTCGTGTGGATCGGCGTCTTCACCTTTGTCTATCTGATGGGGACGCTGGTATGAGCGAACATCACGCCACTCACGCACACGATCATCACGATCACGACGATGGTGCCACGCACGGCAGCCTGTCGGACTACGTCAAGGGTTTTGCGCTGTCGGTCGTCCTGACGGCCATTCCGTTCTGGCTGGTCATGACCAATGTCATCGGAAAGCCGAACCTCACGGCGCTGGTGATCCTCGGCTTCGCCGCGGTCCAGATCGTCGTGCACATGATCTACTTTCTGCACATGAACGCGCGTTCCGAAGGAGGCTGGAATATGCTGGCGCTGATCTTCACGCTGGTGCTGGTGGTGATCACGCTGGCTGGATCGTTGTGGGTCATGTATCACATGAACGCCAACATGATGCCGCCGTCCATGCATGAGATGCGCAACCAGCCGTGACCTGGCAACGCACGTACCGGGGTTGGCTGCTGGTCTGGACGATCGCGGGCGCATTGCTGTTTGCCTTGTTCGTTGCGCTGGGTACCTGGCAGATCGAACGCCGTGCGTGGAAGCTGGACTTGATCGCCCGCGTTGACCAGCGCGTGCATGCCGCCCCGCAACCCGCGCCCGCCCCGGGCGAGTGGGGCGGCATCAACGCCGAAGCCGACGCCTATCGGCACGTATCGGTGCGGGGTACGTTCATGAATGAGCGCGAGACGCTGGTGCAGGCCTCGACCGCGCTCGGCCCCGGCTTCTGGGTGCT
Source organism: Uliginosibacterium sp. sgz301328 (assembly GCF_041807905.1). Lineage (NCBI taxonomy): Bacteria > Pseudomonadati > Pseudomonadota > Betaproteobacteria > Rhodocyclales > Zoogloeaceae > Uliginosibacterium > Uliginosibacterium sp. sgz301328. Next base: position 13,912 of record NZ_JBGVSA010000007.1, on the reverse strand, counting down.
CACGCCGCTGCGCACCGATGACGGTCATTACGTTCTCATCAATCGCGGCTACGTGCCCGACAATCGCCGCGAGCGCAACACGCGTGCGGCCACCGAACCGGCTGGCGAACAGACGGTGACCGGGCTGCTGCGCATCACCGAGCCGCACGGCGGCTTTCTGCGCAGCAACGATGCTGCCGCCAACCGCTGGTATTCGCGCGATGTGGCCGCCATGGCTGCCGCACGCGACCTGCCGGCGGGCTCCGTGGCACCCTATTTCATTGATGCAGAATCGGGCGGCAATGCCGACGTCGACCGCTGGCCGGTCGGCGGGCTGACCGTGGTGTCGTTTCACAACAGCCACCTCGTCTATGTCATCACGTGGTATACGCTCGCCCTGATGGTGGCGGGCGCCGTGGTCTATCTGTGGCGTCTCGAAGGCCGGCGCAAGGCGTCGGCGCGTAGGCACGGACAGGTGGATGACGAGCATTGATAACGGAAGTCTGATCAGGTTGGACCGGCCCCGGGAGAATCGGGGCGACGACGCCACGGGCGCCAAGAACATGCAGCAGCTCATCCAGCTGCGCTGGTTTGCCGTGCTGGGCCAGGTGCTGGCGATCGCCGTCGTCCACTTTGCGTTCGAGATCCGCTTGCCGCTCGGGCCGATGGTGCTCGCGCTGGGCTTTCTGATTCTCTTCAATCTCGCTTGCCTGTGGCGCTGGCGCGGCGATCGGCCGGTCAGCGATCCGGCGATGTTCCTCGGGCTGTTGGTGGACGTGGCCGTGTTGACGGTGCAGTTGTACCTGTCCGGTGGCGCATCGAACCCATTCATCTTTCTCTACCTGCTGCAGGTGATCATCGCTGCGGTGCTGCTCCGGCGCAGCTATAGCTGGAGCGTGGTCGTCGTGACCGTGCTGTGCTTTGCCGGGCTGACGCAGTTCCACATGCCGATCGATCTTTCGCCCAATCCGAGCGACGGCCTGGCGGACCATTACGTGCAAGGCATGATGATCTGCTTTGCGCTCAATGCGGCCCTGCTCGTGACGGTGGTCACGCGCATCAACCGCAACCTGCGTGCGCGCGACGCGCGCCTGGCCGATCTGCGCCAGCGTGCGGCGGAAGAAGAACACATCGTGCGAATGGGTTTGCTGGCGTCGGGCGCGGCGCATGAGCTGAGCACGCCGCTGTCGACGCTGGCGGTGATTCTGGGCGACTGGCGTCGCATGCCTTTTTTTGCGTCCGATCCCGAACTGCTGCGCGAGGTGGAGGAAATGCAGGCACAGGTCCTGCGATGCAAGAGCATCGTCACCGGCATCCTGCTATCGGCGGGCGAGGATCGCGGTGAGGCGCCCGTTGCGACCACAGTGACTGAGTTTCTCGACGATCTTGTGGAGGAATGGCGTGCCACGCGCTCGGCCACCGCGCTCACGTTCGAGAATGCGTTCGGCGAGGACGTCGACATCGTCTCGGACTCGGCCTTGCGGCAGACGATCCACAACGTGCTGGACAACGCCATTGAGGCTTCGCCGATCGGCGTCACCTTGCGCGCCCTGCGCGAAGGCGATCGATTGATCATCGAAGTGACCGACGTGGGCCATGGTTTTGACCCGGACATGCTCGAACAGCTCGGCAAGCCGTACCAGTCGAGCAAGGGCCGGCCAGGTGGCGGGCTCGGTTTGTTCCTGGTGGTGAACGTGCTACGCAAGCTCGGGGGCACGGTGTCGGCAGGCAATCGGCCGGAGGGCGGCGCCATCGTGACGTTGAGCCTGCCGCTGACCTCGATACAATTGGAGCCTGAAGAGCTTATGGGTACTGAGGATGGACACTGAGCGACTGTTGCTGATCGTCGAAGACGACGAAGCCTTCGCCCGCACGCTGGGCCGCTCCTTCGAGCGGCGCGATTACCAGGTCATCCACGCCAGTCAGGCGGAGCAGGTGGCCGAGTTGCTGAAGACGCACAACCCCGCGTTCGCGGTGGTCGATCTCAAACTGGCAGGCAACGCTTCGGGGCTGGCGTGCGTGAAGCAACTGCACGCCCGTGATCCGGAGATGGTCATCGTGGTGCTGACCGGCTATGCCAGCATCGCGACGGCGGTCGAGGCGATCAAGCTCGGCGCGCGGCATTACCTCGTCAAACCGTCCAACACGGATGACATCGAACAGGCCTTTGGCCGCGACACTGGCGATGCCGGCGTGGCACTGACCGAGCGCACCACGTCGATCAAGACGCTGGAGTGGGAGCGCATCCACCAGACGCTGGCGGAGACTGATTTCAATATTTCCGAGACGGCCCGCCGTCTCGGCATGCATCGCCGCACGCTTGCGCGAAAGCTCGACAAGCAGCGCGTCAAATAGCACGGACAGGCGGCCGTTCGGCCGCTGCGCTCACATCAGATACCGCCAGAACCCGGCCGGGTCGTGAAGGCGGGCAATCGAATACATGGTGATGAAGCAAAGCAGGGCGGCGAAGTAAGCCGCCACGCGGATGGCCGGTGTGCGCCCGCGCTTAAGCGCCAGCGTGCCGAGCACGACGTACACCACCAGCAGCCCCAGCTTGGCCATCAGCCACGGCACTTCGAACGGATTCAGCCGCAGCGCGGTGAGCAACAGGATCGCCGCGGTCAGCAATGCGGTGTCGATGGTGTAGCTCAGATAGCGTACCGGTGCGCGCATGGCGATCGATGCGCCCGCCAGGCGCGCTGCGCCGCGCAATGCGAACAGCGAACCGCTGGTGATGGCGAGCCCGATGTGGGCGCTTTTGATGGCGAGGTAATGCTCGACGAGGGCCATGTAGTGTTCGCGCAGGGGGAGGGGTTCGATCATACCTGTCGTTGTGGGCGCTTCGTCGAGCGCAGGAAGCGCGCTCGCTAGCAGTTCGGGGATTGATGCAGATCATGCAAAAATAGTAATGATTCTTAATAATGAACGAGAATTGATATCAATGACGATCAGAAATGACGGTCTCCAATCCGACAGAACCCGGCGACGCGCCACCACCCATGGATGCCGCATTGCGTCCGCTCGACGTCCTGCCGACGGCTTTCGACACCCGGCAGGCGCTCATGCCCATGTGGGGCGCCACGCCTCTGCCGCCCGATACGTGGCGTGAGCGTTGGGTTGCGGTGGCCGGCCAGCCGCTGGGTACACCGGCGCTGGCCTACCTGCATATCCCTTTCTGCGCCAATCGCTGTGTGTTCTGCGGCTTCTATCGCAACGCGTGGCGTGAAGAACATGGCCCGGTTTACGTGGATCGGCTGATCGCCGAACTGGAGCATGAAGCCGCTGCGCGACCCGACGGCGGGCGCATCGATGCGGTGTACTTTGGCGGAGGCACGCCGACAGCGCTTTCCGCGCACGACCTCTCGCGCCTGATCCGCGCGGTGCGGGGGAGCCTGCCTTTGTCCGACGACTGCGAGATCACGATCGAAGGACGTATCTCGCATTTCGACGACGCCAAGATCGCGGCTTGCCTCGAAGCGGGGGCAAATCGCTTTTCGATCGGCATCCAGACTTTCGACAGCCCGCTGCGTCGCAGGCTTGGCCGTCAGCACGGCGGCGAAGAGGCGGCCGCGTACATGCGGCATCTGGCGCAATACGATGCGGTTGTCGTCGCCGACCTGATCTTCGGTCTGCCGGGACAGGACGATGCGCGCTGGATGCGTGACGTAGACATCGCCTTGTCGCTGGGCCTCGACGGGCTCGACGTGTACGCCTTCAACTGCTACCCCGGCCTGCCAATCAACCGGATGATCGAAAAGGGCGCCTTGCCGGCGATGAGCGATCTACCCACGCAGGCTCGCCACTACGCATGGGCTGTGCGTCGCCTCGAAGAGGCGGGCTGGAAGCAATTGAGCAACAGTCACTTCGGCAGCCCCAGCGGTACCGAGCGCAATCGCTACAACAGCGCGGTGAAGTCCGGCCTCGATTGCTTGGCCTTCGGCGCTGGTGCGGGTGGTCAGCGTGGCGGCTTGAGTTACCAGGTGCAGGGGGAGTTCGACGCCTATCTGGCTACTCCGACGCAGGCCAAGCCGCTGGGTTTCGTCGCGCAGGCGAGCGCCAACAAGGCGCTGTTCGGCGCGCTCCAGGGCCGGCTCGAACGTGGCGAACTGCCGCTCGCGTTGATCGCAGGCAACGTGGCCGCGGAGGCGCTTGTTTCCGAATGGGCCATGCGCGGGCTGCTCGAATGCGCGGAGGGCGTTGCTCGCCTGAGCGTAGGCGGTCGCTTCTGGGCGCCGACCATGATCCGAGCGCTGGCGCTCACGCTGGAGCCTTACCCGGATGCCGCCATCGGGCGCCCCGGTGGCGCGCGCGCGATGCACCCGCATGCCCGCCCCGGCGCCACGCCCCATGGTCACGGCGGCCAGCCGCCCCATGGGCATCCCGATTCCCACACGCAAGCTCAAGGACATACGCATGTCGCAAAACCGTCTGACTGAAGAACAACGCCGCCAACTGCAGGAACGCATGGCGCGTCATCCTGGGGGCATCCTCGAGCAGGTCGCACACAAGGAAAACTGTTCGCTTGCCGACGTGATCGAGTCTTTGCCGACCAGTGCATGGACGCGAGCAAGCGGCGAACACTTCATGGATGTGCTGGGCGCGATCAGTGCGTGGGGCACGCCGGTGACGGTGATCGTGCACACCGCTGATGTGATCATGGAATTCACGGGGCCGCTGCCAGCTGGCAATGTCGGGCATGGCTTTTACAACCTGTCCGGTAGCTCCGGGCTGCACGGGCATCTGTCCTACCAGAACTGCGGTGCGATCTATTTCCTTGAGCGCCCATTCATGGGCAAGGCCACGGCGAGCCTCGTGTTTGCCAATCGCGACGGGCAGGCGATGTTCAAGGTCTATGCGGGCCGCGACGAATCGGGCTCGCTGCTGGCCGATCAGGTGAATGGCATGCGTGAGCTGATCCGCCACGCTGCCACGCGCGAGCTTGCGTAATGGACGCCCCCCACGATCTGCTGGTCTTTGGCGGCACTGGCAAGACCGGCGCGCTCCTTGTTGGCAAGGCGCGTGCGCGCGGTTTGCGGGTCGCCGTCATGGCGCGCCGTGATGCACCGGGGCTGGCCGATACGCGGGTGCGAGGCGACGCGTTCATTGCCGAGGACTGCATCCGCGCCATCAAGGCAACGCAACCCAGGGCTGTGGTAAGCCTGCTTGGCGGACGCAACGACAAGGGGGCGCGCGTGGATGCCGCCGGCAACATCAATGTCATTGAGGCGGCTCGTGTTCATCAGCCAGGCGGGCGACTGATCCTGCTGACTTCGATGGGGTGTGGCGAGCAGTACGACGCCATGCCCACACAAGTTCGGCAGATGCTGGGCGAGGCCTTGCGTGCCAAGACGGAGGCCGAACAGTTGTTGCGCACGAGCGCTCTGGCGTGGACCATCGTGCGCCCCGGCGGTCTGACGAACGATGAAGGGGCGGGGCGCTATGCGCTCAGCGAAGGTCCGCCGCCGTGGCCGGCACCGTACATTGCGCGCGCCGACGTGGCTCTGGCAGTGCTCGACGTGCTGGCCGATCCTGCCAGCACGGGCCGGGTCTACACGGTTGTCGGCGCAGCCTGATCAGGATTGTTCGCGCCGGGGCGGGTGGATGCCCGTGCCCGGTTTCAGCAGTTCGACCGCAAGCCAATCCAGAAAGCACCCGACGCGGGCCGACAGCGCTGTATTGCGGTAATAGACCGCGTGGATGGCCTGACGCGTATCGAGCGTATCGGCCGCCAGCACCTGCACGAAGTCGCCGCGCGCGCGATCGGCTTCGGTCATGAAGTCTGCCAGGCAGACGATGCCAGCGCCTTCCAGAGCGAGCTGACGCAGCGTCTCGCCACTGGATGCGTGCAACTGCGCACGGATATGCAGGCTGTCGCCATCGGCATGGCGGAGCGGCCATTGATTGAGCGAATCCCGCTGGCTGAAGCCGAGCAGCGTGTGCGCGGCGAGATCCTCTACGCGAGCCGGCGTGCCGTGTCTGACGAGGTATTCCGGGCTTGCCAGGATGCGCCGCCCGCTGCCGCCCAGCGCACGCGCCGTCAGCGTTGAGTCGCGCAACGGGCCGATGCGGATTGCGACGTCGGTGTCTTCTTCGAGCAGGTCGATGATCAGATCGTCGCTGTTCAGTTCCAGATCGATGGCTGGGAAGGCACGCCTGAATGCGTCGATGCGTGGCACCAGCACATGGAGCATGAACGGGCTCGCGGCATTGATGCGCAGGCGCCCCGAGGGTGTCTGTCGTCGCCGCGCGAGCTGGTCTTCGGCTTCGTCCATGGCGGCCAGAATGCGCCGCGCATGGGCGAGCAGGAGTTCGCCTTCGTCAGTCAGCGAAATCCGCCGGGTTGTGCGACGAAGCAAAGTGGTGTCGAGCTTTTCTTCGAGCCGCGCCAGGGTGCGGCTCACGCCGGACGTGGTCTGGCCGAGTTGCTCTGCAGCAGCCGTGATCGAGCCGGTGTCGACGATGGCGCGGAATGCGATCAGTTCTTCCAGCGAGCTTTTCATGTCTGGATTGTTGATGACTGGTCAAATATGTTTCGAGTTTACTTGTCTTTTTCGGCAATAGTTGAGCGCGCACACTGCAGTCTCGTTTTTTCGATTCCGCGGAGTGCATTGAAATGCCCATCGCTCTACTGGCGCTGACCATCAGCGCTTTTGCCATCGGCACGACCGAGTTCGTCATCGTCGGGCTGATTCCCACCGTGGCCGCCGACCTCTCGGTGAGCCTGCCTTCCGCCGGCCTGCTGGTCAGCCTCTACGCACTGGGGGTGGCCGTCGGCGCGCCCGTGCTCACTGCACTGACCGGCCGCATGCCGCGCAAGGCCTTGCTGCTGTCGCTGATGGCGCTGTTTACGCTGGGCAACCTGCTTGCCTGGCTGGCACCCGGCTATGGCTCGCTGATCGTGGCGCGCATCCTCACCGGGCTCGCGCACGGCGTGTTCTTTTCGGTCGGCTCGACCATCGCGACGGGGCTGGTGCCGAAAGAACGAGCGGCGAGCGCCATCGCCATCATGTTTACCGGCCTCACCGTGGCGTTGGTGACCGGCGTGCCGCTGGGCACCTTCATCGGTCAGCACTTTGGCTGGCGCGAGACCTTTTTTGCCGTCGCCGGGCTGGGCGTGATCGCCTTCGCTGGCAGCGCCCTGTTCGTGCCCGCTTCGATTCCGCGAGGCACGCCCGCATCGCTCGCCAGCCAGTTGCGCGTGCTGACGCAGCCGCGCCTGCTGCTTGTATATGCGATGACGGCGGTGGGGTACGGCGGCTCCTTCATCGCGTTCACCTTTCTTGCGCCGATTCTTCAGGACGTGGCGGGTTTCAGTGCTTCGGCTGTGGGCTGGGCGATGCTGTTGTATGGCGTGTCGGTGTCGGTCGGCAACCTGTGGGGCGGACGCCTGGCCGATCAGCACGGGCCGATTCCGGCGCTGAAGCTGATTTTCCTGGTGCTGGCGGCGGTGCTGCTTGCGCTGACCTTCACTGCGAGCAGCAAGCTGTTGGTGATCATCACCGTGTTGGCCTGGGGCGCGGTGGCGTTCGGCAATGTGCCGGGCCTGCAGGTGCTGGTGGTGAAGGAGGCCGAGGCGTCGGTGCCGCATGCAGTCGATGTGGCGTCGGGGCTGAACATTGCCGCTTTCAACGTGGGCATTGCGGGCGGCGCGTGGGGCGGCGGCCTGATCGTGCAGCACGCCGGCCTGATGAACACACCGTGGGTGGGCGCACTGGTTGTGCTGGGCGCGTTCGGACTGACCGCGCTGTGCGGCCGCATGCAACGCGCCACACCTGTACTGCCGGAAGCGCTCGCGGTGGAAGCCTGCCGCTGACCGAAGTCCGCACCCTCTACACCTGTTCGAAAGAAAACAACATGCAACGTCGCAACAATGTCATCCCCTCCATCGGCCTCGGCACATTCCGCCTTCAGGGCCAGGCCGTCGTCGATTCGGTCCGCAGCGGCATCGCGCTGGGCTACCGCCATATCGACACGGCGCAGATCTACGGCAACGAGGCTGAAGTGGGGCAGGCGATTGCCGAGAGCGGCATCAAGCGCGACGAGCTGTTCGTGACCACCAAGGTCTGGATCGACAACCTGTCGCACGAACGGCTGATTCCGAGCTTGCGCGAGAGTCTGGACAAAATGCGCATGGACAAGGTCGATCTGGCGCTCATCCACTGGCCGTCGCCGGGCGATGCGCTGCCGGTCGAGCAATACATGACGGCGCTCGCCGAAGCCAGAGAGTTGGGGCTGACACGCCTGATCGGTGTGTCGAACTTCACCATCGCGCATCTGGACCGCGCTATCGATGCGGTCGGAGCGAGTCAGATCGCCACACAGCAAGTGGAAGTCCATCCGTTCCTGCAGAACCGCAAATTGATCGAACATGTGCAGTGCAAGGGCATTCACGTTACGGCCTATATGCCGTTGGCTTACGGCAAAGTGATGAGCGATCCGGTGCTGCTCGAGATCGCACGGCGTCGCGGCGTCAGCCCGGCGCAGGTCGCATTGGCGTGGTCGTTGCAGCAAGGGCGTGCGGTGATTCCGTCATCGACCCGGCCCGACAATCAGCGTGCCAACCTGGCATCATCGTCGGTGAGATTGGCCGAAGAGGACATGGCCGCGATCACCTTGCTCGACAGAGGCGAACGTCTGGCGAGCCCGGACTTTGCTCCGGACTGGGATTAAGCCCAGGTACCCCTCGGAAAGCACGGCTGGTATCGATGCAGATTCGATGCCAAGCTGGCACTTTTGCCGTCGAGGGGGAGAGATGCGCTTCATGACGTTCGAGCGGGCCGATGGCTGCCGCGGTCTGGCGGTTCACGGTGCGGGCCAGTGGCGAGGTTTGTGCGATGGTGATGCCGGCTATCCGGGCGACCTCGACGGCCTTCTCGCGACTGGGGCCGATCTTGCTGCGGTCGCCGAGCGTTTGTCGCGCGGAGAGGTCATCGACGTCGCAACGGTGCGTCATCTACCGCCGCTCGGACGGCCGGGCAAGATTCTGTGCATCGGACTGAATTACGTCGATCACAGCAACGAAGCCGGTTTCGAGCCGCCATCCTACCCGACCGTCTTTGCGCGTTTCGCGTCGAGTCTCGTCGGGCATGGCGCGCCGATGATTCGCCCGCGCCAATCGCAGCAGCTCGACTACGAAGGCGAACTGGTTGCCGTGATCGGACGCGGCGGCCGCAACATTCCGCGCGATCTGGCGCTGAATCACGTCGCGGGGTACTCGATCTTCAATGACGGTTCGGTGCGGGATTACCAGTTCAAGTCGCCGCAGTGGACCATGGGCAAGAACTTCGACACCACTGGCGCCTTCGGCCCGTGTTTCGTGTCTGCGGATGAACTGCCGCCAGGTGCGCGCGGGCTGCGCTTGCAGACGCGCTTGAATGGGCGCGCCGTGCAGGACGCGACGACCGCCGACATGCTCTTCGACGTGCCGACATTGGTGTCGCTGCTGAGCGAGGTCATGACGCTGTCGGCCGGCGACATCATCGTAACCGGGACGCCGGGCGGCGTCGGCATGGCGCGCAAGCCGCCCCTCTATATGCAGCCGGGCGATGTGTGCGAAGTGGAAATCGAATCGATCGGCGTGTTGCGGACGCCGGTCGTGCAAGGCGAATAGCAGCGGAACTCGCCATATGCGGGGGCGTCCCAAGCACGAAGGAGGGCGCCCCGATGGCCTCGATCGAAGACCTCGCATCCTTGCCCATGAGTCGTGGGCAATTTCTCAAACTGACAACTGCCGCCTGCGCCTTGATGGCAACCGGAGCGGGTGCGCAGACGAGCCCACCCATCATGCATCGGCGCCCTATCCCCGTGAGTGGCGGAACGCTGCCGGTCGTGGGCTGTGGCACCTGGCAGACATTCGATGACGACCCGAAGCGGCAGGACGAACTGGCCGAAGTGCTGCGGACCCTGTTCGCGTCGGGAGGCTCGCTCATTGATAGCTCGCCCATGTACGGCGCCGCAGAGGCTGTGGCCGGTCGCCTACTGACCCGGATCGATGGTCACGCCAAGGCATTTGTCGCGACCAAGGTCTGGACGCGCGGGCGACAGGCCGGCATCGACCAGATGGAAGAGTCGGAACGACTTCTTCAGCATCGTCCTATCGATCTCATGCAGATCCACAACCTTGTCGACTGGCGCACCCAACTGGCGACATTGCGCGACTGGAAGGCGCAAGGGCGCATCCGCTATCTCGGGGTGACGCATTACACGCCCAGCGCGTATGCGGAACTCGAATCCGTCATGCGAGCGGAGGCGCTGGACTTCGTGCAGATCAACTACTCCATGGACGACCGGGAGGCTGAAAGGCGGATACTTCCGCTCGCGGCTGAACGGCGCGTTGCCGTCATCATCAATCGTCCGTTCGGCGGCGGAGGTCTGATCCGGAGTCTGCAAGGCAGGGCATTGCCAGCCTGGGCGGCCGACATCGGCTGCACGAGCTGGGCGCAGGTACTGCTGAAATTCGTGCTGGGTCATCACGCCGTGACGGCCGTCATCCCAGGGACGGGACAGGTGCGGCACATGGCCGATAATGTCCGGGCCGGGTTTGGCGAGTACCCGGACGATGCGCTGCGACGGCGCATGATGGCGGAACTGTGATCCGATTGATTACAAATGTTCAGAAAGAGCTTGACGGCCCCTTCTACGCTATCCATAATCTCGCCTCTCTGCTGCTGACGCAACGAAAGGCGCGAAGGCGGCAGGTCAAGTCGGCGAAAGCGGTCTTGAGTGGTTCGTAGCTTGAATGGCTCGGCAGTTTTTGCAGGCGGTTTTAAAAGTCGTGCCGAGTGTTTTGGCCACTTTTGAATCGCCGGAACGATCGGATAAAAAAGATTGTTCAACAGGCTTGACGCAGTAAATAAGGTGTGTAGAATGCGCACCTCTCGCAGACAACGCAACGCAGCAATGCAGCGAAATCTGTGAGATAAATCAGGTAGTTAAGTGACCTGAACGCTCTTTAAAAAAATAGACAACCGATAGGTGTGGGTGCTTCGGTGGCTCGCTAAATTAAGCAGCATTTCGGTGCTGCGAAAGCGAAGTAATTGAAGTGCCAATACTTTGAATCATAGATTCGTCAGTGAATTTAGAGTTTGGCCAAGCATTGAACTTAAGAGTTTGATTCTGGCTCAGATTGAACGCTGGCGGCATGCCTTACACATGCAAGTCGAACGGGTCTTTGGGGCTTGCTCCAAAGATTAGTGGCGAACGGGTGAGTAATGCATCGGAACGTACCCAGTCGTGGGGGATAACGTAGCGAAAGTTACGCTAATACCGCATACGTCCTGAGGGAGAAAGCGGGGGATCTTCGGACCTCGCGCGATTGGAGCGGCCGATGTCGGATTAGCTAGTTGGTAGGGTAAAAGCCTACCAAGGCGACGATCCGTAGCTGGTCTGAGAGGATGATCAGCCACACTGGGACTGAGACACGGCCCAGACTCCTACGGGAGGCAGCAGTGGGGAATTTTGGACAATGGGGGCAACCCTGATCCAGCCATGCCGCGTGAGTGAAGAAGGCCTTCGGGTTGTAAAGCTCTTTCAGACGGAAAGAAAAGGCTTCGGTGAATAATCGGAGTCGATGACGGTACCGTCAGAAGAAGCACCGGCTAACTACGTGCCAGCAGCCGCGGTAATACGTAGGGTGCAAGCGTTAATCGGAATTACTGGGCGTAAAGCGTGCGCAGGCGGTTGTGCAAGACAGGTGTGAAATCCCCGGGCTTAACCTGGGAACTGCGCTTGTGACTGCACGACTAGAGTACGGCAGAGGGGGGTGGAATTCCTGGTGTAGCAGTGAAATGCGTAGAGATCAGGAGGAACATCGATGGCGAAGGCAGCCCCCTGGGCCTGTACTGACGCTCATGCACGAAAGCGTGGGGAGCAAACAGGATTAGATACCCTGGTAGTCCACGCCCTAAACGATGTCGACTAGTTGTTCGGGAAGGTGACTTCTTGAGTAACGTAGCTAACGCGTGAAGTCGACCGCCTGGGGAGTACGGCCGCAAGGTTAAAACTCAAAGAAATTGACGGGGACCCGCACAAGCGGTGGATGATGTGGATTAATTCGATGCAACGCGAAAAACCTTACCTAGCCTTGACATGCCAGGAATCCTGCAGAGATGTGGGAGTGCCTTCGGGAACCTGGACACAGGTGCTGCATGGCTGTCGTCAGCTCGTGTCGTGAGATGTTGGGTTAAGTCCCGCAACGAGCGCAACCCTTGTCACTAGTTGCTACGCAAGGGCACTCTAGTGATACTGCCGGTGACAAACCGGAGGAAGGTGGGGATGACGTCAAGTCCTCATGGCCCTTATGGCTAGGGCTTCACACGTCATACAATGGTCGGTACAGAGGGTTGCCAACCCGCGAGGGGGAGCTAATCTCAGAAAGCCGATCGTAGTCCGGATCGTAGTCTGCAACTCGACTGCGTGAAGTCGGAATCGCTAGTAATCGCGGATCAGCATGCCGCGGTGAATACGTTCCCGGGTCTTGTACACACCGCCCGTCACACCATGGGAGTGGGTTCTACCAGAAGCAGGTAGCCTAACCGTAAGGAGGGCGCCTACCACGGTAGGGTTCATGACTGGGGTGAAGTCGTAACAAGGTAGCCGTATCGGAAGGTGCGGCTGGATCACCTCCTTTCTAGAGCAAGCGCAGCTTGCCGCAAGTACCCACAACCTATCGGTTGTTTGGCAGCAACAAGGGCGAGGAGCCCGGATGGTCGCGCGACGCGAACGAGCGAGAGTGGCGTTTGTGTTGAGTGAGGATTCTGGAGCGGCCCTTACCGTGAAACGATAAGGGTCAGTAGCTCAGTCGGTTAGAGCACCGTCTTGATAAGGCGGGGGTCGTAGGTTCGATTCCTACCTGACCCACCAGTATCGGGGGATTAGCTCAGCTGGGAGAGCACCTGCTTTGCAAGCAGGGGGTCGTCGGTTCGATCCCGTCATCCTCCACCAAAATCCCTTGTAGATCGCGGACGTGACGCAAAGCGTCATTCGTCAGAGCAGTGAGTGGTTTCACTGTCTTGACGAATGAATCTTCGCAAGAAGGTTTATCGGTTGTTGCTCTTTAACAAAGTGGAAGGTAAAGACAATCATGGCAAACATGCCAGGGCGCAGAAGTCCTCGTGTGTTTGACATGGGTTGTGATTGCATCGATTTGTACTGTTTGCGAACCAGCGGCAGTGCAACTCAAACGAGTGTACTTCGAGCTCTGTAGCGGTGGCTTGATGGAGCGATTCATCAGGACTCAACGTTATAGGATCAAGCGACTAAGTGCACGTGGTGGATGCCTTGGCGATCACAGGCGATGAAGGACGTGCAAGCCTGCGAAAAGCGACGGGGAGCTGGCAATGGAGCTTTGATCCGTCGATATCCGAATGGGGAAACCCCCCTCGCAAGAGGGATCCCACACTGAATTCATAGGTGTGGGAGGCGAACCGAGCGAACTGAAACATCTAAGTAGCTCGAGGAAAAGAAATCAACCGAGATTCCCATAGTAGTGGCGAGCGAATTGGGAGCAGCCTGTACGTGATAGTCGGGTCGTTAATAGAACAGTCTGGAAAGGCTGGCCATAGTGGGTGATAGCCCCGTATATGAAAGCGATCCGGTGGTACTGAGCGTACGACAAGTAGGGCGGGGCACGAGAAACCCTGTCTGAACATGGGGGGACCATCCTCCAAGGCTAAATACTCGTGATCGACCGATAGTGAACCAGTACCGTGAGGGAAAGGCGAAAAGAACCCCGGGAGGGGAGTGAAATAGATCCTGAAACCGCGTGCATACAAACAGTGGGAGCCTCTTCGGGGGTGACTGCGTACCTTTTGTATAATGGGTCAGCGACTTACGTTGTGTGGCGAGCTTAACCGAATAGGGGAGGCGTAGCGAAAGCGAGTCTGATAAGGGCGACATAGTCGCACGGCGTAGACCCGAAACCAGATGATCTATC